>JBIIJJ010000044.1:0-9803 GCA_044233875.1 Miltoncostaeaceae bacterium
TCCATCGCCGTGGGCGAGGATGGCCCCACGCACCAGCCGGTCGAGCAGCTGGCCGCGCTGCGGTCCATTCCCGGCCTGGTCACCATCCGCCCCGCTGACGCCCGCGAGACCGCCGGGGCGTGGCGGGAGGCCGTGGCACGGCAGGACGGCCCCACCGCCCTCGTGCTCACCCGCCAGGGGCTCCCCGTACTGGCCATGGAGCGGCCGCCCGTGGAGCGCGGCGCCTATGTGGTGGCGCCGGGGGACGACTGCCTGCTCATCGCCACCGGTTCCGAGGTATCGCTGGCGCTCACCGCGCGCGAGCTGCTGGCGGGAGAGGGCGTGTCGGCCCGGGTGGTGAGCATGCCCTCGTGGGAGCTGTTCGAGGCGCAGCCGCAGGAGTACCGCGATGAGGTGCTGCCACCGCACGTTGCGGCCCGCGTGGCCGTGGAGGCCGCATCGCCCTTCGGCTGGGAGCGCTGGACGGGCACGTACGGGCGCATCGTCGGAATCGACCGCTTCGGTGAGTCGGCTCCCGGTGATGAGGTGATGAGCCGCCTTGGCATGACGCCCGAGGCCGTGGCCCGGGCGGCACGCGACTCCCTGGCGGCGGTCGCCGGCTGATGCACATCATTCCGCGCCCCGGACCCGCCACCGGCCTCGTCGAGGACGCCCTGGCGGAGGCCGGACGGCGCGGGATGATCGACGCGGTGCTGGCGGGCGACCCCTCGGCGTGGGGCGAGCACGCCGGGGCCGCACGGGAGTGGACCGGCTGGATGCGCGCGCCGCAGGAGATGCGGGGGCACGTCGGCGCCATCGATTCACTGGTGCAGGGGGCGCTCGCCCAGGGCATCCGCCATGTGCTGGTGCTCGGCATGGGCGGCTCGAGCCTCTCCCCCGAGGTCACCCGGCGCACCTTCGGGCATCGCGAGGGCATCGAGCTGAGGGTGCTCGACTCCACCGACCCCGTGGCGGTGCAGGCCATCACCGATGGCGTGGACCCCACCGCCTGCCTCGCCATCACGTCGTCGAAGAGCGGCACCACGGCCGAGCCGCTGGCATTCCTGGCGCACGTCGAGCAGTTCCTCGCCGATGCCCTGGGCACGGCGGCCCGGGACCGGCTCATCGCCATCACCGACCCGGGCACCCCGCTGGCACAGCGCGCAGAGGATGAGGGCTGGCGCATGGTGGCGCGCAACCCCGCCGACGTCGGCGGACGCTTCTCGGCGCTCACGCTGTTCGGGCTCATCCCCATGGCCTTCGCCGGCGTGCCCATGGCGCCCCTGCTCGACCTGGCCCAGCAGGCCCGCACCGACCCCGCGGCCGTCGAGCTGGGCATTGCGCTCGCGGCCCTGGCCCGCGCCGGGCGCGACAAGCTCACGATCGTCGCCGACCCCGGCATCGGGTCATTCGGGCTGTGGGCCGAGCAGCTGGTGGCCGAGAGCCTGGGCAAGGCGGGCGAGGGCATCGTGCCGGTGGCCGACGAGCCGCTGGGTGACCCGGACGACTACGGGTCGGACCGCGTGCTGCTGCACCTGCGCCTCACGGGTGAGCACGACGTCGACGTCGCCGCCATCGGCGCTGCGGGCATCCCGGTGTTCGTGATGGACATCCGCGACACGCTCGACGTGGCGGGGCTCTACATGGGCCTCGAGATGGCGGTGGCCACCGCCGGTGCAGAGCTGGGCGTGAACCCCTTCGACCAGCCCGACGTGCAGGCAGCCAAGGAGGCCGCCAACCGGGCGCTGGGAGGGGCCGGGGTGCCACGCGACGATCGCCACGAGCCCGAGCACATCGTGCGCGCGGTGGACATGCTCGACCGCGGCGACTACCTGGCCCTGCTGGCCTTCACCACGCCCACGCCGGGTGGTGACCGCCTCATGGCGGCCATGCGCCAGGCCATCCGCGCGCGCACGCGCGTGGCCACCACGGCGGGCTGGGGTCCGCGGTTCCTGCACTCGACCGGGCAGCTCCACAAGGGCGGCCCGGGGTCGGGCGTGTTCGTGCAGTTCCTGGGCCCCGGGTCACCGGACCTGCCCATCCCGGGGCAGGATCACACCTTCGGCGAGCTGCTGTGCGCCCAGGCCATCGGAGATGCGCAGGCGCTCGAGACGGCCGGACGGCGCCTGGTGCGCATCGACCTCGGGGATGACCCCGAGGTGGGGCTTCGCCGGGCCGCCGTGGCGCTCGGCGCCGCTCGCATGCCCTAGCGAGGCCGTCCCACGGGCATGCGGCCTGCGGCTACCCGCCCAGTCGCTGGCCGAGGGCGGTGAGGGCCGCACGGGCGTCGGGCACGCAGGTGATCATGGCGAGGTCCGCGTCGTCCACCACGAGCGACCGGGCCAGGGCGTCGGCCACCTCCGCCCATCCGGTGCCCACCAGCACGAGCGGGCGGGGTGCCACATGGGCGTTCTGCATCAGGTTCCAGGCCACGGCGATCTCGGCCAGGGTGCCCACCCCACCGGCCACGGCGATCCACGCATCGGCGTCGAGCAGCATGCGCAGGCGGGCGAAGAGGTCGTCTGCCGGGCGCTCCTCGGCCACCCAGTCATTGGGAGCGCGCGACCCCGACGGTCCGGGCAGCGTGACGCCGATCACGTGTGCGCCCACCTCGCGCGCCCCACGCGATACCGCTGCCATCGCGCCGTCGTGCCCGCCGGTGGCGACCGTCCACCCGGCCTCGCCGAGCAGCCCGCCGAGCCGAACGGCCTCGGTGCAGTCCGGATGGTCCGGCCCGATGCGCGAGCTGCCGAAGACCGCGACGACGCGGCTGCTCACGACGCCACCGCCTGGGCCGAGAGGTCCTCCACGATCGCCCGCGTCACGGGATCAGCCCCCAGCCGGTTCACGTGGGCCACCAGGGCCTGCACCGACACGCTGTCCGGGCCGTGGCGCTCCACCACGCCGGCCAGGCGCCCGGCGGGGTCCACCCTCTCCCCCGAGGGGCCGGTGAGCAGGTCGGCGATGTCGAGCAGGGCGAGGATCTCGGCGTCACCGGCGGCAGGTCGGGGGAATTCCTGCTCGATGGGAGGACGGCCCGCGCCCCGGGCCTTCTCCGACGCGTTGGAGTGGTGCGCCACGATGCGCGCCAGCCGCTCATGCCCCGCGCGGCGCAGTGCGCGGGCGCCCGCCAGTGCGTGGGGGCCGTACGGCAGCGCGTACCCGATGTCGTGCAGCCACGCGGCGGTCAGCAGCGCCCGCCGGCCGGCACCGGGCAGGCGAACGCTGCGGGCCGCGCGCGCTGCCTGCTGCGCCACCCCGCGCGAATGCTCGTACCGCCGTCGTGACGACAGCGCCTGGCACAGGTCATGGGCCCCGCGCGGGTCGTCAGCAGCACGCCATGCCGCGTGCGTCACAGCAGCGTCCTGATGGCCTCGTCCACCAGCTCGCTGCCCTCGGCATCCGCGGTGGCCCGCTCCCCGGCACCCACCTCCGGCTCGGGATCGCCCATCAGCAGGTCGGTGAGGTCGGCGCGGCCGCTGCGCTCCGCTGCGAGCGCCAGCCAGGCCGGGGGGATCTCGTCGGGCAGGGCGGCCCCGGTCATCTCGGCGAACAGCAGCGCCCACGCCCGGGGCAGCACGTCGACGTTGTACCCACCGCCCCCCAGGGCGATCCACCGTCCACCGGCTGCGTCGTCGGCGAGGTCGTGCAGCACGCGCCACAGGCGGGGGAAGGTGGCCATGCGCACCTGCAGGTGCGCGAGGGGATCCTGGTGATGCGGGTCCACGCCATCCTGCGTCACGATGACGTCCGGCCTGAACGCCTGCACCGCCGGCACGATGACTTCCTCGATCGCCCGCATGTAGGGGCCATCGCCCGAGAACGCCGGCAGCGGGATGTTCACCGAGAAGCCATCGCCCGGGCCGATCCCCCGCTCGGAGATGGAGCCCGTGCCCGGGAACAGGTAGCGGCCGCTCTCGTGCACGGAGCACGTGAGCACCCGCGGGTCGTCGTAGAAGATGAACTGGGTGCCGTCACCGTGGTGAACGTCCACATCCACGTAGGCCACCCGCTCCGCGCCGTTCTCGAGCAGCCACCGGATCGCCACGGCGGGGTCGTTGTAGATGCAGAAGCCGTTGGCCTTGTTGGCGAACGCGTGATGCAGCCCGCCCGCTGCCGAGAACACCCGGTCGGCACGCCCCTCCCACACCGCGCGGGCCGCGGTGACCGACGAGCCGCACACGGCCACGGCGGCCTCATGCATTCCTGCGAAGGCCGGCGTATCTCCGCCATGGGCCAGGCCCCACATGCCGGCCTCGAATGCCGCTGCGAGCTGGGGCGTTGCGCTGTAGCGGCGCACCGCGGCCATGTAGGCATCGGTGTGCACGCGCGCGATGAGCTGCTCGTCCCCCGGATCCGGCGTGAGCACCTGCACGTCGGGTCGGTCGAGCATGCCGTAGGCACGGATGAGGTCGATGGCGAGCTCGCGGTTCGCCGGTGCCAGCGGATGATCGGTGCCGAGGTCGTAGCCCGCGAGCCCCTGGCGGTCGACGAAGGCGGTGGTTCCCATGGCCTGAGGGTTAGCAGACGACGGGCAGCACGGAGCAGAGCCCGTCCACCTGCTGCTTGAGCGACTCCACCTCGCGCTGCACCTGCTCGACCGCGTCGGCGGGGGACCCCCCGCCCGACTGCAGCTCCCGCGCCAGCGTTCCGACGTCGTTGCGCAGCTGCCCCACCCCGGCCTCGATCACGGACACGCGGTCGTTCACCTCAGAGGTGCTGGCGAGGCCGAACGACGCGGGCGACGCGATGACGGCGAACACCAGCACCAGCGACAGCGCGGCCAGGCCGATGCTCGCGGCCAGCACGGCGAGGAGGCGCCGGTCGGGCACGGCGCCCTGGGCGGCGGGCGGCGGCGGGGCCGCAACCTGCACGGTCGGCGCCTCGGGCACCACCGCGGTCACCGCATCGGCGGCCGGCACCCGCGGGGCGAAGGCATCCGCGCCCGGGACCGGGCGCGCAACGGAGAGCGCCGCAGACGATGCCCGTGCGGCGACGGCCTCGTCGAGAGCGGCCGCCGGGTCGGCGGCGACTTCCTCGCCCAGCACGCGCAGGGCAATGACCGACCGCGCGAGGGCGTCGGGTGCAGCTCCGGTGACGTGGCGCACGAGCGCGGGCACCATCCACGGAACCCTCGTCGCCCAATCCTCCGTTGATGCGTCGTCGGGCAGGCGGATGGCATCGACGGCGATGAGGGCCTCGGCAGGGGCGGCGCCGTCACCCACCACGGCGCGCGCGCACCAGCCGCGGGCGCCCACCTGCTCCTCGGCTCGCAGGTCGCGCACGGCCGCGCCGGGCACGCGGCGGGCGGCCAGGTCGGCCGCGGCGTCGGCGGGCTCCAGCTGCGCCAGGTCGCGGGCCACCGATGCGCGTCGCGCCTCGGGCACCCGTGCCAGGGCCGCGCGCGCGAGTGCGGTGCCGAGCACCACGGCCACCTCGCCGTCGCGAACCGGCGGCCCGGGGGGGCCGCTGCGGGCGGCGCCCAGGCCAACCTCATCGTCACCCCGCACGTCAACATCGAGGCGCAGTCGCAGCGCACGATCGGTCATGACCCCACCCTAGAACTCCTGCTCGGCCGGACGCATGTAGATCTCATTGATGGCCACGTGCGGCGGCTGCTCCAGCGCGTACATCACGGCGCGGGCGACGTCGTCCACGACCAGGGGGTCTCCGCCCGGCGGGTTGTCGTAGAACGCGGTGTCCACCACGCCTGGGGCGATGAGCGTGACGCGCACGCCCGTGCCCACAAGTTCCTTCCGGGCAGCTTCGGCCATGGCCGTCACGGCCCACTTGGTGCATGAGTAGAGCGACCCGGTGCCCACCTGGCGACCCGAGACGGAGCCCATCAGCACCGCATGCCCCTTCGACTCGGTGAGGGCGGGGATGCACGCGCGCAGCGTGATGGCGGCGCCGTAGACGTTGGTGAGCACCATCGACTTCCAGAACTCCGGAGACTCGGCGAGGAAGCCCCGCGTGGCACCGAAGCCGGCATTCGCCACCACGGAGTCGATGCGGCCGAAGGCATCGACCGCGCGGTCGGCCATGGCCGAAACGTCATCCCACTCGGTGACATCACAGGTGATGGGCAGCGCGACACCCGCCCCGCCGAGTTCGCGGGCGAGGTCGTCGAGCAGCGGCCGGCGACGGGCTGCCAGCACCACGCGCCACCCGGCCGCCACCGCCTGCCGCGCGGTGGCGGCGCCGATGCCGTCGGATGCACCTGTGATCACCATCACCGGTGCTGGCGTGGTCATCCCCTACCTCCCGATGGTGAGCGCGTACTGGCCGCTGCCCGCCCGGGCGCGCACCGACACGAACCAGCGACCCGTGCGCGGCACGGTGTAGGTGAGGCGCGACGACAGTGCGGCGCGCCTCGTGGCCGCGGCCGGCGAACCCGCGCGGATGCTGCGCGTGCCGGGGGGCCACACCGCCACGGTGGTCTTCACCAGGTTCGCGCGTGTGCTGAGCCGCACCACCTGACCCTTGCGCAGGCGCACCGGGTAGACGTCGGTGGGGTCGTCGTCGACGGCGATGAATGCACTGACCGATGCCGTGGGCACCAGCGGGCGGTCGCGCAGCACCTCGTTGATGTCCGCATTCGCCTCGTAGGGGTCATCCGCGGGCAGCGGCAGCGTGACGGCCGCGCGCGGGTTGATGAGGCCCGAGCCCGTGGCGACATCGCGACCGGGCGCGCCCATGTCGGTGGCGGTGTTCTTCAACTGGCGCAGCACCTGGAACGGCGTGGCCCCGGGGTTGGCGGCGAACACCAGGGCGGCCACGCCGCTCACGAAGGGGGCGGCCATCGACGTGCCGTCCTTCACTGCGTAGCCCGGGGACACCTCGCCGGCCTTCACGCGCGGGGGCACCGACGAGATGATGTCCATGCCGGGGGCCACGATGTCCACCGACGAGTTGCGGGTGCTGAACTGCGCGAGCCCGTACGGCGTTGGGCAGTCCACGGGGTCTGCCTGGGCCCCGCACTGCGCGGCCACCCCGAGCACGTTCCAGTAGCCCGCCGGGTAGTTGATGGCCCCGTAGCTCTGGCCGTCGTTGCCCACCGACGCCACGATGAGCGCGCCGTTGGAGAACGCCCAGTCCACCACCCGCTGGAAGGTGGCGCTGTCGCCCACGCCGCCGGCGGAGATGTTGATGACCTTCGCGCCGTTCTGCACCGACCAGCGAATGCCCTTCATCATCGTCTCGTCGGTGGAGTACCCATCGCGGTCGGAGATCTGCACCGGGATCACCTCGGCGGTGCCCGCCGCGCCGGGAGCCGTACCCACCACCCCAAGCCCGTTGATGGGTGCCGCCGCCGAGCCCGCCACGTGCGTGCCATGGCCGGTCTTCCCCCAGTCCTCCGCCGACTGGCGCCCGGTCCATGCGCTGTAGGGGCGCACCAACGGCGACGACGGCCCGCTCCACTCGGGGTGAGTGGAATCGATGCCGCTGTCGAGGATCGCGATTCGCGGCCGGGGCGGGGTGCCGGTGAGGTCGACCCCCCAGGTGGTGGCGGGCGGCAGCACCGCCCACTGGCGCCCGTTGGCGTAGTACTCGTCGGTGGGCGTGCCCACCGGGGTGAGCGCCACCGGCGTGGCGGGGCCGGCATTGGCCACGCGCCGCTCATCGGTGCGCCGCACAAGCGACCACTCCGCCGACTGCACCCCGGGCATGCGCAGCACGCGGTCGCGCAGGTCGGGCCCGGCAGTGGCCGCCACCGACCACACCCCGGCCTCGGGGGCCACCGGCGACACCCGGCCAAGGCGACCGAGCGCGGCGAGCGCATCGGCCTCGGCCGGGGTGCCATCGAACGACACCAGCAGCGACGCCGCACCGCGGTCCATGGCGATGCGGGGCGGCCCGGAGGCGCTGGCCGCAGACGTCGCCGTCGCTGCCAGTGCCAACACGGCCGCGGCCGATGCCGCCACTCCAACCAGCCGCAGGGGCCGGCGCCTAGCGTTCGTCATAGCGGTTGGTGATGGGCATGCGGCGATCCCGGCCGAAGGCGCGGGGAGTCGTCTTGATGCCCGGCGGGCCCTGGCGTCGCTTGTACTCGGCGCGATCGACCATGCCGATGATGCGGCGCACCAGGTCTTCCGGGAAGCCACGCTCCACGAGCGCGGCGGGCGGAAGGTCCTGCTCCACATAGGCCTCGAGTATGGGATCGAGCACCTCGTACTCGGGGAGGGAATCGGAGTCGCGCTGATCGGGCCGCAGCTCGGCGGTGGGCGCGCGGTCAATGGTGGCCTGAGGAATGAGCTCCCTGCCCGCCTCGTGGTTCCGCCACGACGCCAGGCGGTACACCCAGGTCTTCGAGACGTCCCGCAGCGGGGCGAACCCACCCACCATGTCGCCGTAGATCGTGGAGTAACCAACCGACATCTCGCTCTTGTTGCCGGTGGCCAGCACCATGTCGCCGTGCTTGTTGCTGACGGCCATCAGCAAGGTTCCCCGCACACGCGCCTGCAGGTTCTCCTCCGCCACGTCGCGCGGGAGCCCCTCGAATACGTCGGCCAGCTGCGTCTCGAAGGCGTCCACCACCGGGGCGATGGGCATGACGTCCATGCGGATGCCCAGCGACCGCGCGAGCGCGGCGGCGTCATCCGTGCTCTGGCCGCTGGTGAACACCGAGGGCATGGCCACGCCACGCACACGGTCGGGGCCCAGGGCGTCAACGGCGATGGCGGCGGTGAGCGCCGAGTCGATGCCCCCCGAGAGCCCGATGATCACGCCGGGGAATCCGTTCTTGCCCACGTAGTCGCGCAGGCCCAGCACGAGCGCGCCCCACAACTCCCCCTCGGCCGACGGCATCACCGCGACATCGGCGGGCAGCGGCGTGGCGCGGTCGATGGCGGTGGCGATGGTGGCCACCGGGGAGAACGCGTCAGACGGCTCGAGGCGCCTGAGGAGGGGTTCACGCAGGCGGCGCCCGGCAGCCAGGTCCAGCTCGACGTCGGCCACGAGGAGGTGCGGCTCGAACACGGGCGCGCGCGCCAGGACGTCCCCCGCGTGGTCGATGACCACCGACCGGCCGTCGAACACGAGCTCATCCTGTGCGCCCACCTGGTTGCAGTAGGCGAGCGCGGCACCGCTGTCGCATGCCCGGGTCTGCAGCATCCGCTCCCGGCCATCCCCCTTCGCCAGGTGGAAGGGCGACGACGACAGGCAGGCGATCAGGTCGAGCCGTGCCTGCGCAAGCTCCGCGGCAACAGGCGCCGGGTACCAGATGTCCTCGCAGATGACGATGCCGATGCGTGCGCCCTCCACCTCCACCACCACGGGCCGATGACCGGCGCGGAAGTAACGGGCTTCGTCAAACACCCCGTAGTTGGGGAGGAACCTCTTGCGGTAAATGGCCTGGATGCGGCCGTCGGCGATGACCGCCGCGGCGTTGTGGACATCCTCGTCGTGCTCCACGAAGCCCACGATGGCCACCGCATCGGTGATGTCGGCGGCAAGGGCCTCCACGGCCTCGCGCGATGCATCTGCGAACGAGGGGCGCAGCAGGAGGTCCTCGGGCGGATACCCCGTGATGGCGAGCTCCGGCGTGATCACCAGCGACGCCCCGGCTGCCGTGGCATCGCGAATGGCCCCGCGCACCAGCGCGAGGTTGCCGTCGAGGTCGCCTACGACCGTGTTGACCTGCGCGCACGCTATGCGCATCTACAGCCCTCCGGCCGCGTTACCATGCAGCGGGTAGGCAGGATATACGTGACGGGGGTATTGAGATGGGCACCAGCGGACCCACGCAGGGACCGGGCCGCACGGCGGCGGGCGGCAAGAACATGTCGCCGCAGCAGGGCGTGCAGCAGGCCGAGCAGCGGCTG
>JBIIJJ010000045.1:0-9695 GCA_044233875.1 Miltoncostaeaceae bacterium
CGGGGTCCAGCAACACGCGCATGTGCCGCAGGGGGTCCCAGGGCTCGGGCGGCCCCAGATGCCAGCCGTCGCCGTGGTTGTCTGCGCGGGCCACCCACCGTGCCCTCGGTCGCATGCTCCAGTCGGCATGCAGGACGATGCGGCTCAGTCGAGCGGTGGGAACTCGATGACCTCGCTGAAGTGCACCACCGTCACCTGGTCGTGCTCGGTGATCTCGCGCGAGTAGATGTGGGTGAGGAACTGAGTGATGTCCTCGACCAGGCGGAACTCGGGGTTATCGCGCTCGATCTCGCGCTGCGTCAGGTCGCCCACGCGCTTGTAGGTGACCTCATCGATGATCGCCGTGAACAGGCGCTGCCGGGGACCATGCCGGTGGCCCACCGTCACCCACACCAGCTGACCGCGGTCGTACTTGTCGCGCTTGTCGCCGAGGCGGATCGTGGCGGTCTTGCGGCCCTTGCGCAGCTGCTCGATGAACAGCGGGGAATAGAAGTTGAGCGCGTACATATGGGCTAGGCGACCGCCGCGATCAGGCGCTCACGCGCGGTTTCATCCCGCACGGCGAGGAAGCCGTCGGAGCTGAGGTCGCGAACCCGGCGCTTGGCGGCACGGATGATGGCCTTCTCGCCATCGTGCGTGATCTGGGCCTCGGCCTCACCCAGCGGCACCAGGCGCACGTGATCGACCTCATCCGGCCGGTAGCGCGCCGGCGAGCCCGCGCGGTAGAGCATGAGGTAGAAGTCGACCGTCTTGTTGATGCGGCTCTTCTCGGCGCGCGCCCAGAATCGATACGAGATGGTGCCGAGGGTCTCGAGCACCATGCCGGTGAGCCCGGCCTCCTCGCGCATCTCGCGCACGGCGGCCTCGACGGCGGTCTCGCACCTCTCGATGCGCCCCTTGGGCAGCCCCACGACCTCGCTGTCGGGAACCGTGATGAGCGGCACGAGGATGTGATCGCCCACGGGCACGAGGAGCACACCGCCCGCAGATCGCTCATGCCTCACCCGTGCCATGAAGCGACCATACCGTCGCGACCGGCTGCCGCCAAACGATCCGGGGCGGGACCGAATCGGTACCGGGGGGCGCAGGCGCACCCCCGGTACCGCCCGGATGATCAGGCCAGGCCGATCTCGTCGCAGAGGTAGACGTCCTGGATGGCGTTGAGCAGGGCCACGCCCTCCTTCATCGGCCGCTGGAACGCCTTGCGGCCGCTGATGAGGCCCGCGCCGCCGGCGCGCTTGTTGACCACCGCGGTGTACACGGCGTCGTGAAGGTCGTTGGCGCCCGATGCCCCGCCCGAGTTGATGAGCGGGATGCGGCCCATGTAGCAGTGGGCCACCTGGTAGCGGGTCATGTCGATCGGGTGCTCGGTCATGAGCTTGGAGTACATGCGCGGGTCGGACTTGCCGAACTTGAGCGTGTCGAAGCCCGGGGCGGCGGTCTCCGGTGCCTTCTGCTTGATGATGTCGGCCCCGATGGTGACGCCCAGGTGGTTCGCCTGGCCGGTGAGGTCGGTGGCCGTGTGGAAGTCCTCATCGGCGGTCTTGAAGGCCGGGTTGCGCAGGTAGCACCACAGCACGGTGGCCATGCCCAGCTCATGGGCCATCTCGAAGGCGGCGGCGACCTCCTGGATCTGCCGCTTGCTCTCCTCCGAGCCGAAGTAGATGGTCGCCCCCACCGCCACGCAGCCCATCTCACGTGCCTGCTCCACCGACGCGAACATGATCTGGTCGTAGCCGTTGGGGTACGTGAGGAACTCGTTGTGGTTGATCTTCAGCATGAAGGGGATCTTGTGCGCGTACTTGCGCGCGACCGACCCCAGCACGCCGAAGGTGGTGGCCACCGCATTGCACCCGCCCTCGATGGCCAGGTCGACGATGTTGGCCGGGTCGAAGTAGAGGGGGTTCTTGGCGAACGAGGCACCGGCGGAGTGCTCGATGCCCTGGTCGACCGGCAGGATCGACAGGTAGCCCGTGCCGCCGAGGCGGCCGTGGTCGAACATCTGCTGCAGCGATCGCAGGACCGGGATGGAGCGGTCGCTGTTCGAGACGACGCGGTCGATGAAGTCCGGGCCGGGGGCGCTCAGACGGCTGGCCGGAATGGTCTTGCAGCGGTGATCGAGGAGACCCTTGGCTTCCTTGCCGAGGATCTCCTCGATCCGCGTGATGGACGCGTCGCTTGACGCCATGCGGAATCCCCCTCGTGGCTTACACGAAGGATGCTACCGGCACTGCATGGGGACTACTTGCCGCCGAAGAGGCCCTTGAGCCAGCCCATGAAGCCGCCGCCGGACGACTTGGCGCCGCCGCCCGAGGGGCCCGCGCTGCCGGCCGCGCCGGGCTCGGTTGCCGCGCCGTCCGGACCGACCCACTTGTCGAGGGCCTCCCAGCCGGTGGTCTTTCCGCCCGCCGGGGCGGAGTCGCCACCCGCGCTGCCGCCGCTGGAGATGTGCTTGTCCAGGGCCTCCCAGCCGGTCTTCTTGGCACCGCCGGCGCCGGAGTCGGCAGCCGCAGCCGAACCGCCGCCGCTCGAGATGTGCTGGTCAAGTGCCTCCCAGCCCGTCTTCTTGGCACCCGTCGACTCAGTGGCGGCGGCGCCACCCCCGTCGCTGGCGACGTGCTTCTCGAGTGCTTCCCAACCGGTCTTCTTGGTGCTCATTTCCTACCTCGGCGGCGCAGTTTGTGGGGAATTCCGCACCCGTTCGGGCGACGCTTTGCATCATACGTAACTAATCGTGACCCCGCGCAAACCGGCTCGCGGACTCCGCCGCCTCGACCAGCGCGCGGTACGACCCCAGGCGCTCCGCGTCGACCTCCTCGGCCACCGCGCACCCGGCATCGCCCATGTGCCGGCAGTCGGGAAACCGGCAGCGCAGTGCGGCGTCGGCGATGTCGGGGAACCCCGCGGCGATGTCCGCGGGGCCCATGGGCGGCAGCCAGAACGAGCGCACCCCGGCGGTGTCCACCACGGCGCCGGAGCCGGGCAGCGGGATGAGCCTGGGGTCGGTGGTGGTGTGGCGGCCGCTGCGCAGCCGATCGCTCACCTCGCCGGTCGCACGGTGCACGCCCGTGAGCGCCGCCGTGAGCGTGGACTTCCCCACGCCCGAAAGGCCGGTGAATGCCGCGATGCGGCCGTCGATGAGCTGGCGCACCTGCTCCACCAGGCGCGCGTCGAGGGCGGAGCCGATCAGCACCGTGTGCCCTGCCGCGCGCTGGCGCGCCACCACCTCGGCCACCAGGGCCTCGTCGTGCGGCAGGTCGTCCTTGGTGAGCACAACGGCCATGTCGAGCCCGCCGGCGACGGCCGCCACCGCGTAGCGATCGATGAGCCGCGGCACGAGCGGCGGCTCGGCCACGGCCGCGACCACGATGAGCACGTCGGCGTTCGCCACCACCGCACGCACCCGCCCTCCGCTGCCGATGCGCTCGAGCACCGTGCTGCGCGGATGGATCTCGCGCACGATCCCCTGGGTGCCGGAGTCGTCAATGCGCACCCGGTCGCCCGCAACGGGCGGCCCGCCGGGCAGGCGCGGGGCAAGCCTCACCTCCCGCGTGCCCGATTCATCGGCGACCTCGGCAAGCGGGCCGGCGACGCGGAGCACGAGGGCGGCCTCAGGGGTCAGAGGGCGAGCAGCTCCCGGGCGGTGAACAGGGCGTGCAGCGGTGCGCCGGCCAGCTCGGCCTCCACCTTCTCGCGCCCGCCGTCCTCCTCGCGATCAACCACCACGAGCGCGGCCACAACCTCGGCCCCGGCCGCCCGGGCCTTCTCGAGGGCCGTGAGCATGGATCCCCCACTGGTGAGCACGTCGTCCACGATGGCCACCGGGGTGCCCTCCTCCACGAACGGGCCCTCGATCCAGTGCTGCAGGCCGTGCTTCTTGGCCTCCTTGCGCACGTAGAAGCCCGTCCAGTGAGTGCCGTCGGCGTACGCGGCGGCGCTCACGGCGCACACGAGCGGGTCGGCGCCGAGGGTGAGGCCACCGACGGCACGCGGGCCGCTGGGTGCGAGCAGCGGGTACGAGAGGCGACCCGAGAGGTATGCGCCCTCGGGGTCGAGCAGCACCTGCCGCACGTCGAGGTAGTAGTCGGAGCGGCGGCCCGAGGCCAGCACGACCGACTCACGGAAGAGGGAGCGCTCGGCCAGCAGCTGGGCCAGGCGCGCGCGTTCGGTGTCATTGCTCATGGGCGGGCACCGTACCAAGCACCCCACGCGTCCACCCGCCTAGTCTTGGGGCGTCAACCGACCCCGGAAGGTGCATGCGGTGCAGGTCTCTCCCGAGCCCACTCCAAACCCCAACGCCATCAAGTTCACGCTCGACAGGCCGTCCACCGACGGCGGCGCGGAGACCTTCAAGGAGGGGAGCGATCCCGCGGCATCCGCGCTGGGCGCCCGCATCTTCTCCCTGGGCGACGTGACCAACGTGTTCGCCACCGCGAACTTCGTGAGCGTCACCAAGGCCGATGGCGCCGACTGGAACGACCTGGGCCCCAAGGTGGTCGGGGCGATCGAGGCGCACTTCGGGGAGGCCGGCGCGTGAACACCGCAAGCGGCGTGTTCTTCACCTGGCTGCTCGGCCTCATCTTCGTGGTGGGCGGCCTCGTGTTCATCTTCTTCCTCGGCGACAACAACCTGCTGTTCGGGCTGCCCTACCTCGTGATCGGCCTCTTCCTCTGTTACGGCGCGTGGCGCCTGCAGAAGTCGGCCGCGAAGAAGGCCCGCGAGGAGGCAGAGGCGCTCGAGGCCGAGGGCGAGTCGACGCCAAGCGTGGAGTAGGCGCCGAGGGCAGAGCAGGGGCGCCGGTTGTGGCGCCCCTGCAGAGCCTTCGTCCTAGGCGATGCCCGGCAGGGCAGCCAGGGCGTCCGTGGCGCGGGCCAGTTCGGCCTCGTCCACGTCGAGGTCCCGCATGTTGCCGCTGAGGAAGTCGGCGTAGGCCGCCATGTCGAAGTGGCCGTGGCCGCAGAGGTTGAAGAGGATCGTCTTCTCCACGCCCTCCTCGCGGGCCCGCTCCACCTCGGCCACCACGTGGCGGATGGCGTGCGACGGCTCGGGCGCCGGGATGATGCCCTCGGCCTGCGCAAAGCGCACCGCCTCGGTGAAGCACTCGACCTGGCCGTACGAGGTGGCCTCCACGAGGCCCTGGTGCACCACGTGGCTCACCAGCGGGGCCATGCCGTGGTACCGGAGGCCGCCCGAGTGGATGGACGGCGGGATGAACCCGTGGCCCAGCGAGTGCATGGGCAGCAGCGGGGTCATCTGCGCGGTGTCGCCGAAGTCGTAGCCGTACGTGCCACGCGTGAGCGTGGGGCACGAGGCGGGCTCCACGGCGACGATGCGGATGTCGCGGCCGGCGATCTTGTCCTGCAGGAACGGGAATGCGATGCCACCGAAGTTGGACCCGCCGCCCACGCAGCCCACGACCACGTCGGGGTACGCCCCGGCCATCTCGAGCTGCTCCTTGGCCTCCTGCCCCACCACGGTCTGGTGCAGCAGCACGTGGTTGAGCACGGAGCCCAGGGCGTAGTTGGTGTCGTCGTTCGTGGCGGCCACCTCGACCGCCTCGCTGATGGCGATCCCCAGGCTGCCGGAGGAGTCGGGGTTGTCGGCCAGGATCGCCCGGCCCGCGTTGGTCACCTCGGACGGGCTCGCGATGCACTGCCCGCCCCAGGTCTCCATCATCATGCGGCGGTAGGGCTTGGAGTCGTACGACACCCGCACCATGAAGACCTCGCACTCGAGGCCGAAGTGCTGGCAGGCGAACGACAGTGACGATCCCCACTGCCCGGCACCGGTCTCGGTGCTGAGCTTCCTGACCCCGGCCTCCTTGTTGTAGAAGGCCTGCGGCACGGAGGTGTTCGGCTTGTGGCTACCCGCCGGCGACACGCCCTCGTACTTGTAGAAGATCTTGCAGGTGGTGCCGAGGGCCTTCTCCAGGCCGAGCGCGCGGTACAGCGGCGTGGGACGCCACATCGCGTAGACCTCGCGGACGGGATCCGGGATGGGGATCCAGCGCTCCTGGGAGACCTCCTGCTCGATGAGCGCCATCGGGAAGATGGCGGCGAGGGCCTCGGGCCCGATGGGCTCGCCCGTGCCGGGGTTGAGCGGCGGGGGCGGCATGGACGGCAGGTCGGCCGCGATGTTGTACCAGCGGTCCGGGATGCGGTCCTCGGGGAGCATGTAGCGGTGCTGTGCCACGGGGAGACTCCTTTGGGTCGGCGACTCCGGGAAGGCTACCGGGCTACTTGAAGCGCATGCGCAACTCGGCCCTGCGGGTGGTCGCGCCGCCGCTGTCCCGCGCGGTGATCGCGTAGGTGAGCCGGTACTCGCCGGGGCTGTCCGTGCGCGCCACGCGAATGCGATCGGAGGCGAAGTAGCGCCCGGGATCAGCCGTCTGCGGGCGCGGTGCGATCTCGATGAGGGGGTCCCTGTACGGCGACCAGAAGGTGCCCGCCCGGCGCACGCGCACGACCGACCGCCCCCCGATGCGGTAGTCGAGCCGGTACACGTAGGACACGCCGCGCGTGAGGGGCTGCGGCGCCGGAGTGCGGCCATCGGCCTTGAGCACGCGGAATGCGGTGATGCGTACAGGCGGGGCCGCGACGGCGGAGGCCGCCACCCCGAACAGCGCCGTGGCGGCCAGGAGGCCGACGACTCCCCGCCTCACGCGGCCGCCACCTCGAGCGGGAGCAGGACGCGGAAGGTGCTGCCCTCGCCGGGCGTGCTCTGCACGTCGATGCGCGCATCGAGCGCGTCTACAAGGCCCTTCACGATGGCCAGGCCGAGGCCGGTTCCACCGGCCGAGCGGTCGCGAGCGCTGTCGACCCGGTACATGCGATCGAAGATGTGCGGCATGTGCTCGGCGGCGATTCCCACGCCGGTATCCGACACCTCGAGAACCGCCGACTCATCGTGGCGGGAGGCATGCACCTTCACCACCCCACCGGCGGCGGTCGCGCGGATGGCGTTGGTGGTCAGGTTCTGGAGGATGGTTTCCACGTGCGCGGCATTCGTGGGCACCACCAGGGGATCCTGCTCGTCACGCGGCCCCCTGAGCAGCACGCCACGCTCCCCCGCCGCCCTCTCCAGCCGCTGCACCACCTCGCGGCAGCACTCCACGAGGTCCACGGGCTCGCGCGCCACCTCCTGGTCGAGGTCGGCCAGCGTGAGCGCCTGCAGGTCGGCCACCAACTCGCACAGCCGCTCGCTCTCGCCCTTGATGATCTCCGCCGCCTCGCGGCGGTCGTCGTCGGATCGCGCCGCGCCATCCACCAGGGCCGATGCGAAGCCGTCGATCGCCGTGATGGGCGTGCGCAGCTCATGCGCCACATCGGCGAGGAACTCCCGCTGGCGCCGGTCGGTGTCGGACAGCCGCTCGGTCATGGAGTTGAGCGACGTGGCAACGCGGGCCAGCTCGCCCTCGCCCACGTCGACGCGGGAATCGAGGTCACCGCCCGCGACGCGCTCCGCCTGCCCCGCCAGCGCCGACGCCTCACGTCGCAGCCTGCGGCTCGCGAGGCCGGCCAGCCACCACGCCACCCCGCCGATGGCGAGCACCACGAGGCCGGTCACCAGGGGAATGGCCCACTCGCCCCAGATGCCGGAGTCGGCCTGGCGCTCGAGCGTGACCTCGATGTCGCCGTCGGACACCACGGCGCGCGCCTCGAGCACGCGCACGGGGTCGCTCCAGTACACCACCTCGCCGTCCCGGCGCACCACCACGCTCGTCCCGGGCAGGAAGCGCCTGGCCTCGGCGATGCCGGCGTAGCCATCGGTGCGCGCCACCGCGGCGATCTCGCGCCCCTGCTGGGAGAGCTGCGACACCACCTCCTGCTGCACCCGGGTGCCCACGAACAGCGCGAGCAGCACCTGCGTGCCCACCACCGCGATGACCAGCGCGGCCACGATGGCCAGCGCGATGCGACCGCGGTACGACGACGGCAGCAGCCTCGACCACCGGCTCTGCTCGCCCGTGCTCACGACCCCGAGGTGTCGAGGCGGTATCCCACCCCCCTCACCGCCACGATCGGCAGGTCCTTGCCGAGCTTGCGGCGCAGGTTGGCCACGTGCACGTCAACAGTCTTTCCGCCCACGCCCGACTGGTACCCCCACACGCGCTCGAGCAGGCGCTCGCGGGTGAACACCACGTTCGGATGCGCCGCGAGCTCGGCGAGCAGGTCGAACTCGAGGCGGGTGAGGTCGACATCGGCGCCGTCAACCCGGCAGGTGCGGCTGGTGGGGTCGAGTTCCACGCGCCCGGCGCGCAGCGGGCCGCCGGTGTCTTCCGGCCCCTGAACGCGCCTGAGCACCGCGCGCACGCGGGCAACCAGCTCACGTGCCGAGAAGGGCTTGGTCACGTAGTCGTCGGCACCCATCTCGAGGCCGGTCACCCGGCTGGCCTCGTCGTCGCGCGCCGTGAGCATGATGATCGGCACCGTCGGGTGGTCGGCCCGCACGCGGCGGGCCACCTCGAGGCCATCGATCTCGGGGATCATGAGGTCGAGCAGCACCAGGTCGATTCCGCCGGTGCGCATCTTCGCGAGCGCCTCCTGGCCGTCGGCGGCCTCGGTCACCGTGTAGCCGGCCTCGTCGAGGTAGAGGCGGAGAAGCCGACGAATCGAGCGCTCGTCGTCGACTACGAGGATGTGTCCTCCGGTGGCCACGAGCCGATCGTACCTGTGGATACGGGTTGCATCGCCGCTGAGGTGCCCCTAGCGTTCCCCGGCCGGGCGAGATAGCTCAGCTGGTAGAGCACACGACTGAAAATCGTGGTGTCCCCGGTTCGAGTCCGGGTCTCGCCATCCACGTGCGCCGCGTTCCCCCAGGGGGCGCGGCGTTCGTGCATGGGGAAACCCCTTCTATCCTCCGGGCATGGATCTCTCGATCGTGGTGCCCGCCTACAACGAGGAACGCCGCCTCCAGCCCACCCTCGACGGCTGGGCGGCGTGGATGGACGACTTCGACGGCTCGGTGGAGCTCGTGGTGAGCGACGACGGAAGCACCGACGGCACGGCGGCATTGGTGGAGCGCGCGGCGGCAGCCGACCCGCGCATCAGGCTGAACCGGCTGCCGGAGAACCGGGGCAAGGGCGGAGCCGTGCGGTCGGGCATGCTCGCGGCCACCGGTGACTACCGGTTCTACGTGGACGCCGACATGAACATCGCCCCGTGGCACGTGGAGCCGGCGCTCGGGCTGCTGCGCGGTGGCGTGGCCGACGTGGTCACCGGCAAGCGGAGCCTGCAGGCGTATGCCGAGACCGAGAAGAGTCCCGCGCGCCTCGCGGCCGGGGCAGCCGTGCAGGTGACCCGGCGCATCCTGGTGCTGCCGGTCATCGCCGACACCCAGGCGGGGTTCAAGGGGTTCACCGCGGAGTGGGCCACGCGGGTCTTCGACAAGGCGGCCATCGACAGCTTCGCCTTCGACATCGAGGTGCTCTACCTGGCGCGCCGGCTGGGGGCACGCATCGCGGAGATGCCGGTGGCCGTGGAGTTCCGCGACGATTCGACCTTCGACGTGAGCAAGCACCTGCCGCCGTTCATCGAGGACATCTGGAAGATCAGGATGAACGCCTGGAGGGGGCGCTACTCCTGACGCATGAGCGCCACGACCTCACCGGCCGTGGCGCGAATGCGCTCCCGCGCGTCGCCCCCGTGCAGGGCAACCGACACCAGGCCGTGGGAATCCACGTAGGCGAGCAGGGC
>JBIIJJ010000047.1:0-9665 GCA_044233875.1 Miltoncostaeaceae bacterium
TGTCATCCACCAGCTCGCTGGGCCGGGCCAACCTCGACGGCACGGATGTGCGCTCGAGCATCGTCGCGAACGCCGGGGACGTCGGGGGTCTCGCCGCGAACGAGAGCTACCTCTACTGGACGAACCGCGTCAACGGCGGATCCCCCACGCGACTGGGGCGCTCGGCCAGGGACGGCTCCGCCTCCAATGCCTCCTTCGCCACCATCAGTGCATCCGCGGGCGCCCAGACGGGGCTCGGCATCACCGCGACGCATGCCTATGCCTTCCTGGGCTCCGGCCAGGTGGCGCGCATCGGGCTCGACGGCTCGGGCGCGAACGACTCGTTGTTCTCGATACCTGGCGGCGGCGGCGTTTCGATGGCCCTTGCCGGCAACTTCCTCTACTGGGCAACCCTCGGGGGCTCGGCCGACATCGGGCGCGTCGGCCTTACCGGTAGCCCGGCATCAGCTGCCTTCGTGCAGCCGGCGACAGGAGCAAGGGACGCGCTCGCGCAGTCCATTGCCGTGAGTGGCTCTCATATCTACTGGACCAACACGAACTCCAATGCCATCGGCCGGGCGAACATCGACGGCTCCTCGCCGAACGCCACGTTCATCACCGGGGCATCGCAGCCCTCTGCGGTGGCCGTGACATCGACGCACGTCTACTGGACCAACTCGGGCAATCGCACCATCGGTCGCGCCGCGCTCGATGGATCGGGCAAGAACGTCTCCTTCATCTCCACCGGGGCCGCAGTGGGAAGGAGCCTGGAGTCGCTCGCGATCAGCATCGGTGGCAGCGAGCCCACCCCGACGCCCGCCCCCACTCCCGCGCCGCAGCCGTCGGGTGGTGGATCGTCATCCGGTGGATCAACCGGCACGCCGACCGCCAACACCACCGCGCCCGTCACCCAGGCGGTGAAGGGTCCCGACGCCCAGGTGGTGGTGAAGCTGCAGCTGGGCGCATCCGGCCGGTACACGTTCATCTACCAGCGCGGCACCGCGGCCAACGCCCCGCGCATCCCCATGCGCAAGGGCAGCCGCATCGGCAAGCGCGTGCTGAAGAAGACCACCACGGCGGCCACGTTCACGACCACGGACGCCAACGCGAAGCTCGTCATCAACTCGCTGCTGAAGAAGGCAGAGGCGCGCGGCTGGGTGCTGCGGGTGATCCGCCGGGCCAGCGACGGAACGCTGACCGACTCGGTCATCAGGGGGTAGTTACCGGGGTGGTCCAGCTGCGGTCCTCCATTCGCGCGTGACTTCCGGCGCGAACGGAGCCCTATGCGGCGATGTACTCCGCGTGGTGCGTGGGCTCGGGAACCTCGAGGCCCGCCTCGCGCAAGGCGTCGATGTGATCCGGAAGAGCTTCACGCATCAGGGCCGCGGTTTCCTCACGGGTATCCGCGCCGGCGAACACGGGCAGGTCGGGGCAGTAGGCCCCCCAGGTGCCATCCTCGCCCTGCTCGTAGATGACGAGGTACTCCTTCATCACACGTCCTTCAGTCCGGTCTCACGCCTCATTGCTGTAAGGGATGCAAGGGGAACAGTAGCCGTACCGATCGCGCCGAAATGCACGCCGCAGGGTGCAAGTCTTCCCCCATGACACAACCCCGCCTCATCCCGCTCGGCGAGTTCTTCGACAACCCCGAGCGCGCCCTGGCCAAGCCGTCGCCCGACGGCACCATGCTCTCGTGGCTCGCGCCCCTCGACGGCCTGCTCAACGTGTGGGTGCGGCCCATCGAGGGCGGCGAGGCGGTGCCCGTGACCCGCGACACTGACCGCGGGGTGATGGGCTACTCATGGACCCGCGACTCGAAGCACATCCTGTATTCGAAGGACCAGGGCGGCGACGAGAACCACCACGTGATGATGGTGGACGTTCCGGGTGACGGCACCGCCCGCGACCTCACGCCCTTCGACGGCGTGCGGGCCAGCATGGTGTCGGTACCGCGCGCCACCCCGGGGCAGATCATCGTCAGCACCAACCGGCGCGACCGCTCGATGTTCGACGTCGAGCGGCTCGACCTCGCCACCGGCGACCTCACGCCCATCGCCGAGAACCCCGGGAACATCATCGGCTGGGTGGCCGACCGCGACGGCACGGTGCGGGGCGCCTACGCCCAGACCCCGGAAGGCGACTACCAGCTGCTGGTTCGCGACTCCGAGCAGGACGACTTCCGCGTGCTGGCCGACTTCGACAACGAGGACGGCGGGCAGCCCTATGGGTTCGACGCCGACGGCGGGGTGCTGTGGGTGGGCAGCGCGGTCGACAGCGACCGCTCGCGCCTGGTGGCGATCGACGTGGCCACCGGCGAGCAGACGGTGCTCGATGAGGACGAGGTGGCCGACCTCGGCATGCCGATCATCAGCGACAAGGACCGCACGCTGCTGGGCGCCGCATACCTGCGCGACCGCCTGGTGGTGCACACCTTCGACGAGCGCTTCGCCCGCGACTTCGAGAGGGTGAAGCAGATCGCCGACGGCGACCCGCGCATCACCGGCAGCGACGCCGACGAGACCATGTGGACCATCGCGTTCGACAGCGATGTGGACCCCGGCGCCACGTATCTCTTCAACCGCGAGACCGGCGAGCACGAGTTCCTGTTCCGGCCGCGTCCGTGGCTCTCGCCCGATGAGCTCTCGCCCATGCGCCCCGTGCAGATCACCTCGCGCGACGGGCTGACCATGTACTGCTACCTCACGGTGCCGCGGGGGCTCGATCCACGCGACCTGCCGATGGTGCTCTACGTGCACGGCGGCCCCTGGAGCCGCGACGCCTGGGGTTACGACGGCGTGGCGCAGTTCCTGGCCAACCGCGGCTACGCCGTGCTGCAGGTGAACTACCGCGGCTCCACGGGCTTCGGCAAGCACTTCATGCACGCGGCCGAGCGGGAGTTCGCCGGCAAGATGCACGACGACCTCATGGACGCCGTCGACTGGGCCGTGGCCGAGGGCGTGGCCGATTCCGACCGCGTCGCCATCTACGGCGGCTCATACGGCGGCTACGCCACGCTGGTGGGCGTCACGTTCACGCCCGACCGCTTCCGCGCGGCCGTGAGCTTCGTGGGGCCGTCCAACCTGGTCACGCTCATCCGGTCGTTCCCCGACTACTGGCGACCGTTCCTGCAGAGCACCTGGTACCGGTTCGTGGGCGACCCCGAGGTGGAGGCCGAGCGCGAGGACATGTGGGCGCGCTCGCCGCTGTCGCGTGTGGACGACATCGTCACGCCGCTCATGGTGATCCAGGGGGCCAACGACCCCCGGGTGACCAAGCACGAGAGCGACCAGATCGTGGAAGCCCTGCAGGCGCGTGGCGTTGACGTTGAGTACATCGTGGCCGACGACGAGGGCCACGGGTTCGCCAAGCCCGAGAACCGCATGCGTGCCTACCGGGCGATGGAGACGTTCTTCGCCGAGCACCTGGGGGGACGGGCCGAGTAGCGGGGTGAGGCGGGCGACGGCCTAGTGGTCGTCGTCGGTGGGATCCGACTCCTGGTCGAATGGCGCCTTGCGGTCGCGCGGGCCGAGCACGCCGGGGGAGCGGTTCACGGCCTTCCACAGCAGCACGGCCAGCACCCCGGCGATGATCAGTGCGGTGATGCCCGCCGCCACCAGCCCGCTGCGGTACCAGGGCTCGCCGGCCAGCGCGAGGCGGGCGTCGCTCAACTCGGCCACGCGCTCGATCTCGTAGGCGGCAAGGCCGTGGGCGGGGTAGCTCGCGAGGGTGCGGCGAAGGTCGGCGCGGGCGCCGGGCAGGTCGAAGCGCTCGGCGCGGCCCAGTGCCTCGCGCCACACCAGCTGGGTGCGTCCCTCCCAGGGGCGCACGCCTGCGCGGTCGAGCACCCAGAAGATCTCGTCGGTGGGGGCCATGGCGCCGCCGCCCGCGGCGCGCTTGATCAGCACCACGCCGCGCACGCGTCCCTCTTCGTCAACGGCCGGCCCGCCGGAGTCGCCCTTCTGCACCTCGTTGGTGATGATGGTGAGGGTGCGCGGCGGGTCGGTGTCGGTCTTGCCGGTGCGCTCGGTCGTGCCCAGCCGCACGGCGGGCACGAGGGCGCCGTGCTGGGGCTCGGCAAAGGGGTCGGCATCGCCGAAGCCCAGCGTGGCGATGGGGGTGCCGCTGTCGATGGCGGGGTCCAGGCGCAGCGACGGCGCGTTGTCGATGTTCGGCACGCGGAGCACGGCGATGTCGCGCATCTCGTCGGTCTCGACGACCCTCGGGGCAACACCCCGATTCACCTTCGCCGCCTCGCCTGCGGCGACCGGGCGCACCACGCGCTCCACGGGCTTCATGCCGATGGGCGTCGCCTCGTTCTCCTCAACCCAGTTGGCGGCGATGCGCGGGGAGTGGGGCTTGCCGGAGAACGCCAGGTACTGGAAGTAGGCGGCCTCGGCGAGGTCATCGGCGGTTGGCTGCACCACATGGGTGGCCGTGATGAGGAAGCCGTCGGGGGTCACGGCGAATGCGGTGCCCTCGCGGCTCACGGTGCGGGCCCGCGGCGGCAGCGTGATGACCCTGCCGTCCTTGGTCTTCAGGCCGGTCAGCTGCGCCGTCACCTCCACGCGCCACACGGCGGGCATGGCCACCAGCGCGGCCCGCTCGAGCTGCACGGGCGAGATGGCATCAGGCACACCCGACGGAATGTCGGCGAGTGCGGTGCCGGCCCCGGTGACGGTCACCCCGACCGCGAGGGGGACACTCAGGAGAAGCGCGAGAAGTCGCGTGCGAAGCGGCATTGCGAAGGAGGCTAGACCCATCCTCAGCGCCAGCCGCCGCCCTTCGGGCCCCTGATGGCCGAGTCGACCGTCATGGCCCCGTAGAGCAGGCCGCTCACGGGCAGGGCGAAGCGCCAGGGCCAGGGCAGGCCGAACTCGCGGGTCACCGGGCCTGCGGCTGCGGCCATGGCCAGCCAGCCGAGCAGGCCGAGCGCCAGGGTGATGAGCCCCGTTGATCCGGCGCCCGTCGCCGTCTCCACGGCCCCCAATGCCACGGCGGCAAGCGGCCCCGCGAACATCAGCAGCAGGGCCAGCGACACGGCTGCGAGCAGCAGCCACGAGCGGCGCAGCTGGGTGAAGGCGCTCCTGCGCACCATGGTCCAGATGGAGTCGAGGTCGTCGTACGCCCGCTCGCTCACCACGCGGGTGCGGCTGAGCGCCAGCCGGGTGGGCAGCCCTGCGCGGAACTTGACGAGGCGCGCCATGGCGAGGTCGTCGATGAGCGAGCCCTTGATCGACTCGAAGCCGCCTCCCGCCGCCAGGGCGTCGCGGCGCACCAATATGCAGCCGCCCGCTGCCGAGGCGATGCGCGACCCCGCACGGTTCGCCCACCGCAGCGGGTAGAGCAGGAAGAAGAACAGGACGAAGGGCGGGATGAGCAGGCGCTCGGGCCCCGACACGCACCGCAGCCTGGCCATGCGGCTCTCCAGGCCCACGCCGCCTGCGACCGCCGACGCCACCAGCGCCCGCAGCGAGTCGGGGGAGTGGTGGATGTCGGCGTCGGTGAGAAGAAGCCATTCGGGTGCCCCGCCGGGCTGGGCATCGAGCGCCCGAACGCCCTGCTCCATGCCCCACACCTTGCCGGCCCAGCCCTCCGGAAGGGGCGCGCCGTCAATTGTTAAGTGCCTGGCACCTAACAATTGCCCTGCCACGTCTGCCGTGGCGTCGGACGAGCGCTCGTCCACCACCACCAGGCGCATGTCGCCCGGGTAGTCGCCTGCCAGGTGGCACTCGATGGTGCCCGCGATGAGGTCGGCCTCGTTCCTCGCCGGGATGATCACGCCCACCGAGGGCCACCCGGCCAGGCCCCCGGGGGGAGCCTGCGGCGGCGGCGGGTCGTCGGAGTCCACGGGGCGCAGTCGCCACGGCCGGGCGGGGTGCAGCAGCACCCCCACCCAGCACAGCAGGGCCAGCGCCCCGATGACGATGCCCCAGATGAAAGACGCCTAGTGGCGGAAGTGCCGGTGCCCCGTGGTGACCATGGCGGCGCCGAGCGCCTCGACGGCCTCGATCACCTCGTCGTCGCGAATCGAGCCACCCGGGTGCGCGATGGCCGAGGCCCCACCTTCGATGGCCATGACCGGCGCATCGGGGAACGGGAAGAAGGCGTCGCTCGCCATGGCGCTGCCCTGGATGGGCAGGTCGTTCTCGTTGGCCTTGGACGTGGCGATGCGCACGGAGTCGACCCGGCTCATCTGGCCGGCGCCGATACCCACCGTTGCGCCGTCCTTGGCGAACACGATGGCGTTGCTCTTCACGTGCTTGGCCACCTTCCACGCGAACACCAGGTCGGTCCACTCCTGGGCCGTGGGCTCGCGCTTGGTCACCACGCTCATGGTGTCGCGGTCCTCACGCACATCGTCGGGGTCCTGCACCAGGATGCCCCCGAGCACGCGGCGGTACACCGGCTCGCCCGGGTTGCCCGGCCTCACCTGCTCACCGGTCTCGAGCAGGCGCACGTTGGGCTTGCGGGTGAGCACCTCGAAGGCGTCGTCGTCGTAGGCGGGCGCCCAGAGCACCTCCACGAACATCTCGGCCAGGTGCTCGGCCAGCGCCAGGTCGACGGTGCGGTTCACCGCGTACACGCCGCCGAACGCCGACACCGGGTCGCACGCCCTGGCGCGCAGGTAGGCCGATGCGAGGTCGTCACCCAGGCTCACGCCGCAGGGGTTGTTGTGCTTGATGATGACCACGGCCGGGTCGGTGAACTCGGCCACCAGCCCGCGGGCGGCGTCGACATCGAGCAGGTTGTTGTACGACAGCGGCTTGCCGTGGCGCACGGCCACCCCGCCCAGCAGGTGCTGCGGCGCGCCCACCTGCGAGTAGTACGCGCCGCGCTGGTGCGGGTTCTCGCCGTAGCTGCACTCGAGCTCCTTGCGAAAGCCCACGGTGAAGCGGTCGGGGAAGTCCACGTCGGCGTCGCCCTCCGACGCCATCCACGCGGCGATCGCCGTGTCGTATGCGGCGGTCTTGCGGAAGGCCGCGGCCGCAAGCGCACGCCGCGTGGCGTCGCCCACCCAGCCGCCGCCCTTCACCTCGGCCAGCACGCCCTCGTACTGCGAGGGGTCGGTCACGATTGCCACGCGGTCATGGTTCTTGGCCGACGCCCGCACCATGGCCGGGCCCCCGATGTCGATCTCCTCCACCACGTCGGCGCGCGTGAGGCCGTCCCTGGCCGCGGCCTCCTCGAAGGGGTAGAGGTTCACCACCACCATGTCGATGGCCTCGATGCCGTTGGCCGCCATGTCGTCGGCGTCGCCGGAGTGGTCCTTCCTCGCCAGGATGCCGCCGTGCACCTTGGGGTGCAGCGTCTTCACGCGCCCGCCCATGATCTCGGGGTGGCCGGTGACCTCGCTCACGTCGGTCACCTCCAGGCCCGCGTCGCGAAGCGCCTTGGCCGTGCCGCCGGTGCTGATGAGCTGCACCCCCTCGGCGGCCAGCCCCTGGGCCAGTTCGACCAGGCCGGTCTTGTCGGACACGGACAGAAGCGCACGGCGTGCTGCCACCTCAGGAACCTCCATCGTTGACGATCATCCGGCGGAGCCGGGTCGGGTCGCGGTGCACGCGCCCCTGGGCGAACAGGGTCACGGCCCGTGTGAGGATGCGGTGCTCCACCCCGTGCACGCGCTCCTTCAGGGTGTCGAGCGTGTCATCGGGAAGGATTGGCACCGGCTCCTGCAGGATCGGCGGGCCGCCGTCCACGGCCTCCTCGGCGATGTGCACGGTGACGCCGGTGACCTTGGCGCCCCAGTCCATGGCGTCGGCGATGGAGTCCATGCCGGGGAAGGCCGGCAGAAGCGACGGGTGAAGGTTGATGACCTTGTCGGGGAAGGCATCGAGCAGCACGGGCGTGACGATGCTCATCCACCCGGCCATCACCACCAGGTCGGGCGCCACCAGCCGGAGCAGGCGCACCACCTCGCCGTCGCGGCGCTCGCGGTCGCCGCCGCGCGATGCCAGCGTCACCACCTCAGCGCGGATATCAGCGGCCCGCGCGCGCTCGAGCGCCGGGGCGTCGTCCTTCGAGCAGATCACCATCACGATCTGGGCGTCCACCTTGGCGTTGCGGTGCACGTTGTCGATCAGCGCCTGCAGGTTCGACCCATTGCCCGACACCATCACCGCAATGCGGTACATCACGCCTCCCAGGCGAGTCCCGGCGCGCCGGCTTCCACCCGGCCCACCAGATGAGTTCCAGAGACGATGGCGAGTGCCCGCTCGGCAGCGTTGGCCGGCATCACAAGGCACATGCCGAGGCCCATGTTGAAGGTGTCCCAGGCGGACGCCTCATCAACGCCACCGCCGGCCATCACATGCGCGATCGCCGGTGCCTGCGGCCACGAGCCCTTCTTCAGCACCGGCCGCATGCCCTCGGGGAACACCCGCGGCAGGTTCTCGGGCAGCCCGCCGCCGGTGATGTGCGCGGCCGCGTGGAGCTCCACTCCCGACGCCTGCAGCGCCTTGATGTCGGCGGGGTAGAGGCGAGTGGGGGCGAGCAGCGACGGATCGGGCGACACCTTGCCGTCATCCACCAGCTTCCTCACGAGGGAGTACCCGTTGCTGTGGATGCCGCCGCTCTCGATGCCGACGATCACATCGCCCACCTGCACCTTCTCGGGCCCCAGCATCTCGGCCCGCTCCACGGCGCCCACGGCGAACCCGGCCATGTCGAAGTGGCCCTCGGCGTAGAGCCCGGGCATCTCGGCGGTCTCGCCCCCCAGCAGCACGCAGCCGCTGTCCAGACAGGCCTCTCGCACCGAGCCCACGATCACCTTGGCTTCAGCCGGGTCGAGCTTGCCCACGGCCAGGTAGTCGAGGAAGAACAGCGGCCGGGCGCCGGTGCACACCAGGTCGTTCACGCTCATGGCAACGAGGTCCTGGCCCAGGCCCGACACGTCGCCCATCTGCCGGGCGAGCAGCACCTTGGTGCCCACGCCGTCGGTGCAGGCAACCAGCACGCCGTCGCGCATGGGGGGCATGGGCAGCGTGCCGGCAAAGCCCGTGGTGCCGCCGTGAACGAGGTCGCGGATGCCCTCGGTCAGCACCCTCGCGGCATCGAGGTTGACGCCCGCATCGTCGTAGGAGATCCCTCGTTCGGCCACGAGCGGCAGGCTACCTACTGGTCAGGGCGCCAACGCGGTTCACCAACTCGCGGGCGTCGTCCACGATGCGCGCGCAGTCGTCGGCCGACCACGTGGCGTGTGCCTCGTAGTCGGCCCTCGTGCGCTCGGCGTGCAGCCGGTCGCCGATCTCCCCGATCATGCGCCACGCGCGCGCCTGCCCGGGCGCCGCCCCCGCCGCGCGGGTGAAGTGCTTCCACAGTTGGCGGTGGAAGCGCTCATCGGCGTCGGCCACGCCCAGGTCGCGGAGACCGCACCGTGCCACGTGGAAGGCCGCGTAGTAGGCGCGGTCTATGACCAGCCGGCGCATGAACTGACTTCGGCACGCCACGCGCGCCTCGGCGTACTCGAGGAACGACGTCCAGTCGAACGGCGGCCCGGATCCGCGGGTGGTCACCGCGTGACCACCACGACGTCGCCATCGATCTCGTCGAGCAGGTCATGCCACCTGGCCTCGCGGAAGTCGGCCACGCGCTCGCGCACGTCGTGCCGTGCGAGCCCCGGGATGCTCACCGCGAGCAGCACCTGTTCATCGTCCGGGCGATCACCGGGGTTCACCGACTCCTCG
>JBIIJJ010000048.1:0-9662 GCA_044233875.1 Miltoncostaeaceae bacterium
ATCGGCCATGTTGAAGGCCTCGGTGATGGGCGTGTTGCGGTCGACGATCTCGAGCAGGCGGTCGTTCGGGATGATGATGACCGAGTCCACCTGCTGGCGCAGTGCCTCGATGCCCTCGTCGGCCCGGCGCGAGCGCTGGCGACCCTCGAAGGCGAACGGCTTGGTGACGACGCCAACGGTGAGCGCGCCCTGCTCGCGGGAGATCTGGGCGATCACGGGGGCGGCTCCGGTGCCGGTGCCACCACCCTCGCCCGCGGTCACGAACACCATGTCGGCGCCGCGCACGGCCTCCTTGAGCTCCTCGCGGCTCTCCTCTGCGGCTTCGCGACCGATGCGCGGCTCCGCGCCGGCGCCCAGGCCCCGGGTGATGGTGCCCCCGATGTGGATCTTCACGTCCGCGTCGCAGCCGGTGAGGGCCTGCGCGTCGGTGTTGACGGCGATGAACTCAACGCCGCGCACGCCGTGGTCGATCATGCGGTTGACGGCGTTCGATCCGCCGCCCCCCACGCCGATGACCTTGATGACAGCCAGGTAGTTGCTGCTCTCCACGACCCCGATCCCTCCCCGGGTGCTCCGGTTCACAAAACGCGCATTGCACGGTGCTTGCTCACGTTTCGTCCGTTGCGACCCTATTCCTCCCCGAACACAGGGTCAACTTCGGGTTGAACCCCGGCGCAATCGCGTGCCAAACCCTCTATCTGTACTTGAGGGTATTACCCGCTGGTGCTGGTGGAGTCCACGGAATCGCCGGTCGTATCGGTGTTCCCGGGCACGCCGGTGGTGCCGGTGCCGTCGTCCACGGTGCTGGTGCCGCCCGTGGTCGATGTGCCTGTCGCCGGGTCCGGCACCGGCACCACCCTCGAGCCCAGCATCGGGCGACGGGGGTTCGAGATGTCGAGGTAGGCGGCCCGGGCGAGCGCCTCGGGGTCCGCCTGGGACAGCACGGCCACCAGCGCCTGGGCCTTCTCGGCCAGGTCATTGGGCGCGCCCACGCGGAGCTCGAGGCCGTTTGCGAGTTCGGCGAAGAGCCGTCCCCCCTCGAAGCGCAGCTTGCGCAGGCGCCCGGCAACCTCGGGCGGGAGCCAGCCGATGAACAGCAGCGCCGCCCGCTGGCCGGGGTCGCTCAGCACGCCGCCCGGGGGAGGCGTCTTCACGCTGATGACCGGCAGGCCGACCGTGCCGCCCGCCTTGCCCATCACCTGCCCCGACGGCGACAGCAGGTAGCGCCCGCCCGACTCGACATCGAGGATCGCCACGGGCTCACCCATGGTGACGTTGACGGTGATCGATCGTGGCCAGTCGCGGGTGATGTCGGTGTCGATGATGCCCGGGAACCGCGTGAGGGCCTTTCGCATGTCGCCCACGGGCAGGCGCACCATCGACCCGGTTGCGGCAACGATCTCGGCGGTCTCCTGCACCGCCGCGGTGTCCGTACCCGTGTAGCCCTTGACGGTCACGTTGGAGATGCCGCAGGCCGGCCCGCTCACCATCCACAGGACGAGCAGGAGCACCCCGATGCCCACCACGAGCCAGTACGTGACCTGGCGCACCACGGGGTTGCGCGCGACGGCCGAGGCGCGCTGGGCCGACGACGGCGCGCGCTTTCGCGATGGACGGCGCGGGGGCCGGGAGCCCCCGCCACCGGTGCCCCGGGTGGACACCTAGGCGATCTCGGCGAGGGGCGGGGCGCCGATGCCCCACTCGGCATGCAGGTACCTGACCTCCGCGTGCAGCACGGGGCCGCCGGCGTCGCGCACGCGGCGACGGGCCTCGTCCATGAGCGCCACCACGTCGGCAGCCGAGGCATCGGGGCCGGCCTCGATGAAGTTGGCGTGCACGGGCGAGATGCGCGCGCCGCCGATCACATGCCCCTTGAGCCCGGTGGCCTCGATCAGGCGCCCTGCCGACTCGCCCGGCGGATTGGTGAACACGCTGCCGAACGTGCGCACGCCCTGGGGCTGCGTGCTGCGCCTGTGCGCGCGCAGTTCGTCGAGACGGGATCGGATGGCGGCGGTGTCGCCCGGCGCGAGGGCGAACCCCACGGCGGCCACCACCTGGTCCCCGGCCACCGAGGTGGTGCGGTATCCCATGGCGAGGTCATCGCGCCTGACCGTGCGCCTGCCCTCGGCATCGCACACCACCGCCCAGTCGAGAACCTGCGAGAGGTCGGATGAGTACGCGCCGGCGTTCATCGCAACCGCACCGCCGACCGTGCCCGGGATGCTGGCGCCGAACTCCAGGCCGGCGAGGCCCGCGGCGGCAGCGCGCTGCACCGCCCGCGGCAGCGACGCCCCTCCCCCGCACCACAGCGTGCGGTCACCGCGCACCGAGATCGACGAGAGCCGGCCGGCGAGGCGCACGACCATGCCACGGAACCCGGCGTCGTCCACGATGAGGTTGGACCCCTTGCCCACCACCGCCACCGGGGCCTGGTTGTCGCGGGCCCAGGCCAGCGCATGCGTGACCGCAGCGAACGACGTGCACGTGGCCAGGGCGTCTGCCGGCCCTCCCACCTTGATGCTGGTGAAGGGGGCGAGCGGCACGTGCTGCCGTATGGCCTCCGCCGACTCAGCCATCTGCGCCCCCCAGCGCATCGATGAGCCTGGGGCCGAGCGTGGTGATGTCGCCGGCGCCCATGGTGAGCACCAGGTCACCCGCCCTGAGGTCGGGCACCAGCACCGCCGGAACGTCTGCCAGCAACGGCACGTTCAGCACCTCGTGCGGACCCACGATGCACCGCGTGACCAGGGTTCCATCCACGCCCGGCACGGGCTGCTCGCGGGCCGCGTACACATCGGTGACCACCACCATGTCGGCGGCCGACAGCGCGCGGCCGAACTCATCGGCCAGTTCGCGGGTGCGCGAGTACAGATGCGGCTGGAACACCGCCACCACCCGCCCCGGGTGCTGGTCGCGGGCCGCCCGCAGGGTGGCGGCCACCTCCACGGGATGGTGCGCGTAGTCGTCCACCACCGTCACGCCGGCAGCCACGCCCTTGTGCTCGAACCGGCGACCCACGCCCGTGAAGGGGGCGATGCGCGCCACGGCGTCGGCGGGCGGAACGCCGCACCAGTCGGCGAGCGCCACGGCGCATGCGGCGTTCTCGCGATTGTGCGCGCCAGGTGCCGCAAGAGCGAGGCCGATCACCGGGCCGTCGGCGAGCACCAGCGACTCGCCCTCCACCCTGCCCCAGGCACCGTGAACGTCGCCGATCACGCGCACCTCGCACGGCGCGGCGGCAGCCACCGCCTGCGCGCGGGCATCGGGCCCGGCCACCAGCAGGCCGTCGGCGGGCAGCGCCGATACGAACTGCCGGAAGACGTCCTCCACCTCGTCGATCGAGGCGTAGGTGGAGTGATGGTCGTGGTCCACGTTGAGCAGGATCGCCGCCTCGGGGCGCAGCCTGAGCAAGGAGCGATCGCTCTCGTCGGCCTCGGCGCAGAACCAGGGGCCCTCGCCCCAGGCGGCACCCGTGCCCTCGCCCCATGGCACCTCGGCGCCCACGCAGAGGGTGGCCCTGTCGAGCGCCAGCGACAGCATGGCCGTGGTGGTGCTCTTGCCGTGGGCCCCGGCCACCGCCAGCCCGCGGTGGCCATCCATGAGCATGGCCAGCAGGTCGGAGCGATGAAGCACGTCGAGCCCGCGCTCGCGCGCCGCGAGCACCTCCGGGTTGTCGTCGGCGATCGCCGTGGACACGAAGACGGCGTCTGCGTCGGTCGGTATGGCGCCGGCGTCGTGACCCACCCGCACGTGCGCACCCGCCGCACCCAGGGCGTCGAGGGCGGGCCCGCCATCGCGATCGGTTCCCGACACCGCCCAGCCCGACTTGAGGGCCAGCAGGCCAAGCGCGCTCATCCCGGCGCCCCCGGCGCCCACCAGATGGATGCTGCGCCCGCTCACCGGCGGGCCACGCTCTCCACCATGTCGGCGATGCGCTCGGCGGCATCGGGTCGCGCGGCGGTGCGTGCCGCCTGCCCCATCACCTCGAGGCGACCGGGCTCGGCGAGCAGTGCGCCCACCAGCTCGCGCAGTCGCTCGGCGTTGAGCTCGTCGTCCCTGATGATGATCGCCGCACCGGCCTCGGAGAGCCACCTGGCGTTGCCGGTCTGGTGGTCGGCGGTGGCATGCGGATACGGCACGAGGATCGCCGGTCGGCCCACCGCCGCGAGCTCGAACACCGAGCCCCCCGAGCGGGAGATGACGAGGTCGGCGGCCGCGATGGCCTGCGGGAAGTCGTCGAGGAACCCGTGCACGTGGTACCGGGGGCCGCAGCCGCCGTCCTTCACGCGCGCACGCACCTCATCGGCGTTGCGCTCGCCGGCCACGTGCACTACCTGGAACGGCGGATTGGGGCAGAACGCGCCGATCGCGGCGTCGTTGATGGACTGCGCGCCCTGGCTGCCGCCGGCCACCAGCACGCACGTGGTCGTGGGGTCGATACCGAGGTGCCTGCGGCCCTCCTCACGCGTGGCCTCACGCACGGCCCTGCTGACCGGGCGCCCGGTCACCACGTACTTGCGGCGGCGACGGCCGGCCACGGGAAACGCCAGGGCGACGCGCTTGGCGAACGGTGCCGCCAGGCGGTTGGCCAGGCCGAACCGGGAGTCGGCCTCCATGAGCACGACGCGGCGGCGCGTGAGGCGCCCCGCGATGGCCGCGGGGCCCGCCATGTAGCCGCCCCCGCCCACCACCACATCGGCGCGGCGGCGGCGCAGCACGCCCATCATGCGGGGCACGGCCAGTGCGGCCAGCACGAGCGCCCACAGGTTGCGCAGGGTGAGCCGGCGCTCGAGCCCGCGCAGGGGCACGTGATCTTCCGGATAGCCGTTGCGCTCGGGGATTCCGGAACCGGCACGGCCCCCCACCCCGACGAAGCTCACCTCGATGCCGCGGTGGCGAAGCTCCTCAGCCAGCGCCAGCGCCGGCATGATGTGCCCGGCCGTCCCGCCCGCGGCGATCACCACCCGAAGCGGATCGCTGCGGCGCGACGACGCTGAGGCGCCGGGCGCGTGACCTGCGGCTGATGCCGACGAGGATCCCTGAGGCTGCGGTGAGGACGACGAGGCTGCTTCCCCCATAACTGACGAAGGGCAGCGGCACGCCGGTCACGGGAAGGACGCCGAGCACGGCCCCGAGATTGACGACCGCCTGGATGCTGATGAGCGACACCAGACCGCCGGCCATGAGCCTGAGTCGCAGGTCCGGTGCTGCCAGGGCAATACGGTAGCCGCTCCATATGACGGCCCCGACCAGGGCGATGACCCCGAGCACGCCCATGAGGCCGAGCTCCTCGCCGATGGTGGCCATGATCATGTCGGTGTGGGCCTCCGGCAGGTAGTTCACCTTCTGCATGCCGTTGCCCAGGCCCACCCCGCCCATGCCGCCGCTCCCCAGCGCGAGCTGCGCCTGCACCACCTGGAAGCCGTTCCCCTCGGGGTCGCTCCAGGGGTCGAGGAACGACGTAATGCGGGCCATGCGGTAGGGGGCCACGATCGTGAGCGCCACGGTGGCCGCCGCGGCGGCCGCAAGCATCCCGCCCAGCCAGCGGGCGGGAACGCCCGCCATGGCCAGCATGAGGAAGGCGGCGGAGAGGAGCACGATGGTGGTTCCGAGGTCGGGCTCGAGCATGAGCAGGAACCCCATGGCCACCATGATGCCGATCGGGCGCTTGAGGCCCTCCCACGAGTGCAGCCTGTCCACGTTGCGCGCGAGGTAGGCGGCCAGCCACACCACCAGCGCCAGCTTGGCGAACTCTGACGGCTGCAGCTGGATGGGCCCGAGGCCGATCCAGCTGCGCGCCCCGTTGGCCTCGATGCCGAAGCCCGGTATCAGCACGACCACCAGCAGGCCGAGCGCCACGAACACCGCGGGCTTGCCCAGCTTGAGGATGGTTGCGGGGCTCACGCGCGCGCACACCGCGAATGCCACCAGCGCCACCAGCGCGAAGAGCCCCTGGCGGATGAGCATCTCGGACGGGTTGGAATTCTCGAGCAACGCGCTGGCGCTCGAGGCCGAGTACACCATCACCACGCCGATGCACACCAGCATGAGGATGGCGATGGAGAGCACCGCCTCCGGCGCCACGCCCGACGACGCCGCGGCGCCCTTGGGGCGACGGGACCGACGACGGGTGTCAGAGGGCGCGGGCGGCACGTGCATCATTTCGCCGCGCCACGCCGGTTCCCTACCTCGCGCCGGCCTCCCGCGCGAGGTCGCGGAAGACGTCGCCGCGGTGCTCGTATCCCGTGAACTGGTCGAACGATGCGCACGCCGGGGCGAGCAGCACGACCTCGCCGGGCGCGGCGTCCGCCACGGCCCGTGACACGGCGGTCGGCAGGTCGCCCGCGAGGGTGCAGGGCACGGCCTCGGCGTCCAGCGCCTCCGCGATGTCGGGGGCGGTCTCGCCGATCAGGTATGCGTGCGCCACCACGCCGGCCGCGGCCCGGGCGAGGGCGTCGAACGGCGTGCCCTTGCTGCTGCCCCCGGCGATGAGGCGAACGCCCTGCGAATAGGCGCCCAGGGCGGCGATTGCGGCGGCCGGGTTGGTGGCCTTGGAGTCGTTCACGAAGGTGACTCCCCCGCGCGTTCCCACCTCCTCCAGGCGGTGCGGCACACCGGGGAAGGTGGCGAGCCCGTGGGCGATCTCAGCGGCGCCCAGACCGGCATGGGCCGCCATTGCCGCGGCGGCCATCACGTTCTCCCGATTGTGCGCGCCACGCAGGGGAATCTCGCTCCAGGGCGCCACCAGCCCGAGCCCTCTCACGTGCAGGCCACCCTCGGCCCATGACACCGTGTCAGGCCCCTCCCCGCCGCCGGGCGAGAGCCGTCGCACCGGCGCATTACCCGGGACGTCGAGCCCCGTGCACACGATCGCCAGGTCGTCGGCACCCATGTGGGCGAAGAGATTGAGCTTGGCCGCCCGGTAGGCGTCGAAGTCGGGGTAGCGGTCCATGTGGTCGGGGGTCACGTTGAGCAGCACCGCCGCCCGCGGATGGAAGGTGGGGATGTCCTCCAGCTGGAACGAGGAGCACTCGGCCACCAGCCAGGCGTCGCCGGGCACCGTCCCCACCAGGGATGCCATGGGGGTGCCCACGTTGCCGCAGGCCAGGGCGTCCAGCCCACCGGCGCGAAGCACGTGGGCCAGCAGCTCGGTGGTGGTGGTCTTGCCGTTGGTGCCGGTGATGCCCATGATCGGGTTGGGCATGGCGCGCGAGGCGAGCTCGATCTCGCTCCACACCGGGGTGCCGGCCTCGTACGCGGCCGCGAGGGGTGGCGACCCCACGGGCACGCCGGGGCTGCGGATGACCAGGTCTGCGGGCACGGGATCCTCGCTCGGCGCCCGCACCTGCACGCCCGCGGCCTCGAGGTCGGCCGCGTGCACCTCGGCGCGGTCCACGGCCACCACCTCCCACCCGAGGTCCCTCAGCAGCAGCGCCGCGGCACGACCGGACTTGGCCAGGCCCACCACCAGCGCCCGACCCGGGGGCGGCAGGGTGCTCATGCGGGGAGCGTGCGGAAGAACAGCGTGAAGCCGATGCCCGCGAACATGAGGGCGATGAGCCAGAAGCGCACGATGATCTTGGTCTCGCTCCAGCCCGCCATCTCGAAGTGGTGGTGCACGGGGGCCATGAGGAACACCCGTCGGCGCGTGCGCTTGAACACCAGCACCTGGATCATCACCGACAGCGCCTCGATCACGAACACGCCGCCGATGAAGATGAGCAGCACCTCGGTCTTGGTCATGACCGCCAGCGCCGCGATGGCGCCGCCCAGCGCGAACGACCCGGTGTCGCCCATGAACACCGACGCCGGGTAGGAGTTGAACCACAGGAACCCCACGCAGGCGCCCATGAGGCACGCGGCCAGGATCGCCATGTCGCGCTGGCCCGTGACCACGAAGGTCATGCCCACGTAGGCGAGCAGCGCGATGGCCATGGTGCCGGCGGCCAGGCCGTCGAGGCCGTCGGTGAGGTTGACGGCGTTGGTGGCGCCCGCCAGCACCAGGAACACCACCACCCCGAATGCGATGGGCCCGATCTCGAGGGAGTAGCTCACCACGTGGAAGTCGATGGTGGTGGGAACACCCACCACCCGCACGGCGATGACGGCCAGCAGCACCGAGATCACCACGAGGGCGAGCATCTTCCACCGGCCCGACAGCCCCAGCGATCGCTTCTTGACGATCTTCATAAAGTCGTCCACGAACCCGATGGCGCCGCACGCAAGCGTGGTGAACAGCACCAGCATCGAGGCCGTGCTGTGCGACGACAGGATCAGGAAGGGCACCGTCATCGCGAACAGGATGAGCAGCCCGCCCATGGTGGGGGTGCCCTGCTTCTCGGCGTGGGCGTCGGGGATCTCCCCCTGCGGGCGGATGAACTGGCCCACCTCGTGGTCGCGCAGCCACTGGATGACCCTGGGCCCGAGGAAGAGCATGAGCATGACGGCCCCGATGGCCGCGATGAGTATTCGCGGCACGGGCTAGGACTCCCCGAGGATCGCCCGGGCCACGCGCTCCATGGCCATGCCACGGGAGCCCTTCACCAGCACCACGTCGCCCGGCTCGATGAGCCCGGGCACGCCCGCCACGGCGTCATCGGTGGAGGCGAAGGCCACGCACTCGACGGCCCCGCCGACCGCCCCATCCGGGTACGACGCCGCCCTGGAGCCCACCGCCACCAGCAGGTCGACGCCGAGATCGCGGGCAGTGGTGCCCACGCCCCGGTGGAACTCCGCCTCGTCAGGCCCCAGCTCGAGCATGTCGGCGAGCACCGCCACGTGGCGCCCCGGGCGCCTGCACAGGTCGGCCAGCGCGGCTTCCATCGCGGGCGGGTTGGCGTTGTAGCAGTCCTCGACCAGCGTGCCGCCGCCCGGCAGCGGATGCTCGATGCCCCGCATGGCCGACCGCTCGAGCGACACCACCGTGCCCGGCGCGGGCGCCATGCCCAGCGCGGCCGCGGCCTCCACGGCGGCCGCCATGTTGCGCCGCTCCCACACCTTGAGGTCGCCCAGCTCCAGCGGCACGGACGGCTCGTCGCCGAACCTGCGCACCTCCACCGACGCCGGCAGCGCCGCCACGTGGCGATCGAGCAATGGCTGGTCGTTCGGCACCACGGCCACGTCGCCCTCCCCCAGCCGGCCGAGGATCTCCGCCTTCACGGCGGCAATGGCCTCGACCGTGCCGAGCAGCTCGAGGTGCACCGGGCCCACCGCGGTGATGACGGCCACGTCGGGCGGCGCCAGCTCGACGAGCTCTGCGATCTGGCCGACGCCGCGCATGCCCATCTCGATCACCGCCACCTCGGTGTGCTCCGGCAGCCCCATGATGCTGAGCGGAACGCCCACCTCGGTGTTGCGGTTGCCGGGGGAACCCTCGGCGCGCACGCCCGCCGCACGCAGCACCGCCACCGTGGAATCCTTGGTGGAGGTCTTGCCGTACGAGCCGGTCACGGCCACCACCTTGGCGCCCAGGCGCGCGAGCGCCCCCCGCCCGATGAGCCCGAGGGCCTCCACGGGGTCGTGGTGCACCAGCACCGCGGCGCCGGAATCGCGTATGTCATCGCCGATCTCCGCCCAGGCCTCCTCCGAGATGAGCACGGCGGCGGCGCCCGCGGCAACAGCCTCGGCGGCGTGCAGGCCGCCGTCGGTGTTCTCGCCGGGGA
>JBIIJJ010000049.1:0-9598 GCA_044233875.1 Miltoncostaeaceae bacterium
CTCCCCCTGGGGAGTCGCTGGCGCGGGCGATCGTGGCGGGCAGCGAGGAGCGGCGCGCCAAGGCCCTTGCCGCGCTGCCGGACGACCCCGTGGAGCGGGCGGAGGCGCTCGCCTACTGCGAGGAGCGCGTGGCGGCCGCCGCAAGCGCCGCCCGGTAGGCCGCGTTGCGCGGGGCGGCGCCGAGTGCCGCCACCACATCGGCTGCGCGCGCGGGGCTCATGCCCGCATCGATCATGGGTGCGATGGCCTGCGCGAGCGCCTGCTCGTCGGGGGCCGCGGCCTGCGGGGGCGGCGCCACCACCACCGCCACCTCGCCCTTGAGCGGCGCGGTGATGCGCTGGGCCAGGTCGGCGGCCGTGCCGCGGATGACCTCCTCATGCACCTTGGTGAGCTCACGGCACACGGCCACGGGCCGCTGCGGGTCATGCTCCGCAAGGGCGGCGAGCAGCGCGGCCACCCGGCGCGGGCTCTCGAACACCACCACCGGCTCCCCGAAGGAGTCGATGTGCTGCACGAAGGCCCGCAGCTCTCCCGCCTTGCGCGGGGCGAAGCCGGCGAAGGCGTACCCAGTACCTGTTGCGAGCCCCGATGCCACCAGCGCCGTCTCCACCGCGCCCGCGCCGGGGATGACCGTGACGGGAACATCCGCCTCGATGGCCGCCGCAACGACGCGGGCACCGGGGTCGCTCACCGCAGGCATGCCGGCGTCGCTCACCAGCACCACCGTGGCGCCGTCACGCATGCGACCCGCAAGATCCACGGCGCGCCTGGCCTCGTTGTGCTGATGAGCGGGCACCATGGGTGCCTCGGACCCCGCGTGACGCAGCAGCACCGCTGTTCGCCGGGTGTCCTCGCATGCCACCACGTCGGCCTCGCGCAGCGCCTGGGCCGCCCGGGGCGACAGGTCGTCGAGCGCGCCGATGGGCGTTGCCACCACCACGAGGCGCCCGCTCAGGCGGCATCCCCCTCAGCGGCCAGGATGCCCGCGCCCACCATGCCGGCATCGGGTCCGAGCGCGGCGCGCACCAGCGGTGCCCGGCGGGTGGGCGGCAGGGCGCGGCGCTGGTACTCGTGCCGCGCCGGCGCCAGCAGCAACTCGCCGGCCGCGGACACCCCTCCCCCGATGATGACCACGTCGGGGTCGAACACGTTGGTGAGCGAGGCCACCGCCACGCCCAGCCACCTGCCGGCCTCCTCGAAGATGGCGATGGCGTCGGGGTCGCCCTGGTGTGCCAGCTGCAGGCCGCTGCGGCTGTCGAGCGCCCCATCGGCATCCAGCGCGGCCAGGGCGCTCCCGGGGTTCGCCTGCGCGAAGGCCCGCAGGTCGCGCCCCAGCGACGTGCCGCTGCACATGGTCTCGACGCACCCGTGGTTGGGGCAGTCGCCCTGGCATGGCGGCCCATCGCCCTTCACCACCACATGGCCCAGCTCGGCGCCCTGCCCGTGGCCCCCCCGGAACACCCGGCCGCCAACGATGAGCCCTCCCCCGATACCGGTGCCCACGGTGAGCAGCACCAGGTCGGAGTGACCGCGCCCCGCGCCCAGCCGGTGCTCGGCCAGCGCGGCCACGTTGCCGTCGTTGTCCACGTGGACGGGGTGCGGGATATGCGCCTCGAGCAGGTCGCGTGCGTGCATGCCGTCCATGCCCGTGTGGTTCGACGCCCCCACGATTCCGGTATGCGCATCGATGGTGGCGGGCAGCCCCACGCCAACGGCGCGCACGGGGTCGGACGCCCCTGCGGAAAGCCGTGTCACCGCATCGGCGATGGCCTCCACCACCGTGATGCCGCCTGACGGGGTGGGAATCACCAGTGACTCCTCCACCTCGTACGCAGGGCCCAGCCTGCCGGCGGCGATCTTGGTGCCCCCGACATCCACGCCGATAACGCTCACGCAACCCCCGGGGACGGCAACAACCGTGGGCGACGGTACCATCGCCAGCCGATGCCGCCCCAGGGCAAGCCATACCGCCGCTTCAAGGCGCGTGGGTCAGGGAAGTCGGCCGAGGGCCTGGAGGGCTTGCAGCACCTCACCCAGGGCGTCGGCGCGGCCGAACGCCCCGAGCGCCCACCCGAACAGGACCCCTGGGCCCCGAAGCCCGAGCGTCACTGGTGGTCGCTGCGCGGCATCGGTGCATGGGGATGGTCATGGCGCGTGGGCGTGGTGCTCATGCTCGGCGTGGTGGCATGGGGAACGTTCGGGTTCCTCGCCATGCGGGGCGCGGTGTCCGAGGCCAACGACCGCATCACGGCCACCGGAAAGCAGGCCCTCTCGCCCGCCGGCCCGCTGCTGTCGGCCCCGCAGAACACCCTCATCGTCGGGATTGATGCCCGCCCCGGCGAAACCCGCTCGCGTGCGGACTCCATCATGGTCATGCGCACCGACCCGGGCGCCGGCAAGGTGAAGTTCCTGTCGATCCCGCGCGACTTCCGCGTGGAGCTTCCCGGGTACGGCACCGAGAAGATCAACTCCGCGTACTACTTCGGTGGCCAGAGGGGCATCATCAACGCGGTACGCGAGCTCACCGGCCTGCCGATCCAGCACATCGTGGTGGTGCGCTTCAACGGCGTGAAGAAGCTCGTGGACGACCTCGGGGGCATCACGGTCAACAACCCCACCGCGCTGAAGAACTGCCCGTATTCCGGCGGCACGACGGTGTCGTTCCCACAGGGCAAGGTCGACCTGGACGGCGAGCGCGCGCTGCAGTTCGTGCGCGTGCGCAAGTGCGACAGCGACTTCTACCGCGCCGCACGGCAGCAGGCGTTCGTCACAGGGCTCAAGGGCAAGCTGGCCTCGGTGCGCGGCGTGCCCTTCTCACCGTGGAACGGCGCGTCGGCGGTGCGTTCGATCGGCACCGACATGGGGCTCTCCGACCTGGTGAAGATGGGCTGGCTGCAGTGGCGCCTGCAGGCCGATTCCAAGGACCGCATGGTGCTCGCGGGAATCCCCCGCACGGTGGGCGGGGTGTCGTACGTGGTGGGCGAGCCCGACCTCGACGAGCAGCAGCTCGCCGAGTTCGTGGGGCGCTAGCTAGACCTTGTCGAGGCCCACGGACTTGCTGCTGCCACCGCCGCCGTCGGAACCACCCGATGACCCGGCCGATCCACCTGAACCGCCCGACCCTGCCGAACCGCCAGACGGCGCCGCGGCCGGCTGCTCCTTGGGCCGGGTCTTGGTGCCGTAGTCGGTGTTGTGGAAGCCACTGCCCTTGAAGTGGATGGCGGGCGCGTGAAGCACCCGCTGCGCGGGCGCCCCGCACTCCTCGCACTTCTTGATGGGCTTGTCCGACATGCTCTGCACGACCTCGAACCGGTGGCCCTTCTCACAGCGATAGTCGTAAACAGGCACGCGAACTCCTGGGACGGGAAACGCGCCGAGTATAGACCCGGGCCGGGCACGCTGGCACTCTCATCGGCCGGGTGCCACCCCGAGGCCGCCGGGGCGGCCCTTGCTAGCCTCGGACAGGTACGCCGATGACCGAGCCGATGACCAAGAGCCGGACCATCCGCCGGGTCGTCGCCGTCGAGGCGGGCGTCCTGGCAGCAGCCGCCATCCTGCAGCGCCGCCACCCCCTGGCGGCCGCCGGAATCGCGGCGGCGGGGGCCGCGGGCGCATGGGCCGCATTCCGCCCCGGGTCCCCCATCTTCGGGCCCGTCACCAGCCACGGGCCGGCCGCATCCCCGCGCGCGGCCCTGACCTTCGACGACGGCCCCGGGCCCTCCACCCCGGCGATCCTCGATGCGCTCGCCGACGAAGGAGTGAAGGCCACCTTCTTCGTGCTGGGCAGGCAGGCGCGCAGGCATCCCGACATGGTCCGGCGCATGCGCGACGAGGGCCACCAGGTGGCGAGCCACGGGTACGACCACGGCATCCTCGTGATGCGGGGCGTGGGGCATGTACGCGATCAACTCGAGCGCACCGAGCACGCAGTGGAGGACGCGGCGGGGCCCGGCGTGCTCACTCCGCTGTTCCGTGCGCCCCACGGCTTTCGCGGGCCGCTCACGTGGATCGGCGTGAGGTCGGCCGGCTACCGGCTGATGGGCTGGAGCAAGGGCGTCTTCGACTCCGCCGATCCCGGCCCCGACGTGGTGGCGGAGCGCTCCGCCGCGGCCCTGCGCCCCGGCTGCGTGCTGCTCCTGCATGACGCCGACGGGTGGGACCCGCAGAAGGGTCGCGAGCACACCGCGGCGGCCATCCCCGACATCTGCGCCGCGGCGCGCGTGAAGGGGCTCGAGCTCGTGACCCTCGACGAACTGCTCGGGTGAGCAAGGCCACGGGCAAGCGCCGCCCCATCCCGAAGTGGGCATGGCACGCCATACGCATCATCGTGGTGGCCGTGGTCGTGGTGCTCGTGGTGTGGCGAGTGGACTGGGGCGCCGTGGTGTCGGCGTTCCGCGTGGACAACATCTGGCTGCTCGTGGTGGCGGTGCTCGCAAACTTCCTGTCCGTGCTCCTGAAGGGGCTCGCATGGAAGGGCGTGGTGGACGGCCTGCCCGGGCTGAAGCACCGCACCCGGTACGTCGACCTGCTCAGCCCGCTCATGGTGGGCTTCCTCTTCAACAGCATCCTCGCCGCACGCGTGGGCGAGATCGCCAAGGTGCTGCTGGCCAAGCGCCGGCTGGCCCGCCGCGGCGAGGACCTCTCCACGACCGTCCTGCTGGGCACCGTGGTGGTGGAGAACATCATCACCACCATCGCCTGGGTGGCGCTGGTCATCCTGATCGGGCTCTTCCTGCCGCTGCCCACCTACGCATGGGTGATCACCGCCGTGCTCGGGGTCATCTGCCTCGTGGTGGTGGTGGTGGCCCTGCTGCAGAACCCCAATCGCCAGGTGCCCCCGTGGCTGTCCACCGGCTCCCTCTGGCGGCGGGTCACCAGGGCGTTCCAGCGGCTGTGGGGCGCGGTGCACGAGAGCCACGCGAGCCTGCGCGACCCGCATCAGATGGCGCGCGTGGCGATTCCCAGCCTCGGCACGTGGATCGCCCAGTGGGCCGGCATCTACGCCACCCTCGGGGCCTTCGGCCTGGGCTACGTGGGATGGGGCGGCGCGGGCCTGCTGCTGGTCACCATCACCCTGGCCCAGTCGTTCCCGATCCTCCCCGGCAACCTCGTGGTGTTCCAGGCCGCCGCGGTGGTGCCCCTCACGGCCTCCTACGGGGTGAGCGCCGCCGACGCGCTGGCGTTCGCCATCGTGCTGCAGGCCACCGAGATGGTCGTGGGCGTGGTGATCGGCTTCATCTTCCTGCTCTTCGAGGGCGTGAGCTTCAAGGAACTGCGCCGGGAAGCCGAGCGGGAAGAGGAAGCCCTCGAGAGCTAGGGCTCAGCCGAAGCGTCCCGATACGTACGCCTCGGTGCGCTCGTGCTGCGGGTTCCCGAACACATCCTTCGTGGGCCCGGTCTCGATGAGCCTGCCGGGCTCGCCCTCGTTCTCGATGGTGATGAAGGCCGTGTAGTCCGACACGCGGGCCGCCTGCTGCATGTTGTGGGTGACGATCACGATCGTCACGCGGTCCTTGATATCGCGGATGAGGTCCTCGATGCGAAGGGTGCTCTGCGGGTCGAGCGCCGAGCAGGGCTCATCCATGAGGAGCACATCCGGGTCAACGGCGAGGGAGCGTGCGATGCACAGGCGCTGCTGCTGCCCGCCCGAGAGTCCGCCGGCATGCGCGTTCAGGCGGTTCTTCACCTCGTCCCACAGACCGGCACCGCGCAGCGTGGCCTCGACGAGGTCGTCGCGCTCGCTGCGGGATACCTTCATGCGGAGGAACTTCGGACCCGCGAGGATGTTCTCGGCGATCGACTTCGTGGGGAACGGATTGGGGCGCTGGAACACCATGCCCACCGCGCGGCGCACGGCCACAGGGTCTGCATCCTTGCCGTAGATGTCGATGTCGCGCAGGTACACCGAGCCCGTGCACCGCGCATTGGGCACCATCTCGTGCATGCGGTTGAGGCACCTGATGTAGGTGGACTTGCCACACCCGGACGGTCCGATCAGCGCCGTGACGGTATGCCGCGGGAAATCCAGGGTGATGTCCTCGATCGCCTTGTGGCTGCCGAAGAAGGCCGACAGATCACGCGTGAGCATCGGCGGGGTGCCGCCGTGCGCAGCGGCGCCGCGCTCCACCCGCCTCGCGGGGGACTCGGATGGCCCCGACAGGGACGGGGGGCGCTCAACAGCACTCCCGCCCTCCACAGCGCCCTCCGGCCGAAGCGTGGCCTGGATCTCCGTGCTCGGATCGGTCTCCTGCGTCATCGTCCCTCCAGGGGTCGCGCCTTGCGTGAGATGAGTGCCGCGATGAGCATGAGGATGAGGATGATCACGATGAGCGTGAGGGCGGCTCCCCAGGCCCGCGCGAGCGATTCGGGCGTCTGGGCACGAATCGTGTTGTCGTAGATGAACTGCGGAATCGCTGCGATGGGCTCGTTGAGGTTCGTGCTGATGAACTGGTTGCCGAGCGAGGTGAACAGCAATGGGGCGGTCTCACCCGCCGCCCGTGACAGCCCGAGCAGGATGCCCGTGAGGATTCCCGGGGCAGCAGCGGGCAGCACGATGGACATCGTGGTGCGCCACTTCGGCGCCCCGAGCGCGTAGGCCGCTTCCTTCTGCGCCTGGGGCACGAGCCTCAGGATCTCGTCGGCCGAGCGCACGACGATCGGGAACATCACGAGCCCCAGGGCGATGCCCCCGGCCAGCGCCGAGTAGTGCCCCTGCACCAGGACGACGCCCAGGAACACCAGGAGCCCGAACACGATGGCGGGAACCCCGAGCATCACGTCGACGAAGAAGCCGATGCCGTCGGCCAGTTTCTTCTGCCAGCCCGCGGGCCGCGTGACATCCGAGATGAAGAGAGCGGTGAGGATCCCCAGCGGCGCCGAGAAGACCAGCGCCAGCCCCATGAGGATGAGGGTGCCGATGAGTGCATTGGCGATGCCGCCGCCCGCCATGGAAGGGTCCGCAGGCGGCACCTCCGTGAAGAACCCCGTGGTGATGGCGGGTATGCCCTTGATGAGCATCTCCACGAAGATCGCGATGAGCGGGATCGCTCCGACGAGCAGGCTCGCCCAGATGACGACCTCCGCGATCCCGCCGCGCACGCGGCGACTCGCGGAGACCGCCTGTGGTCCGGTGATCACATGCGGCTCGCGCGGCGGAAGCGCCACGTCGCGCGTCGATTCCCCGTCCACGGCCTGCGACGGGGGAGGCTCCGCGCCGGTGCGGCGGCCGAACAGCGTGCGGCGGCCGGCGGGACGATCCTTCGCCTGTCGCTCGCTGCGCCGCACGATGATGCGGGCCGTCGCGTTGATCGCGAAGGCCACGACGAAGAGCACCACGGCGAGGGCGGTCAGAGCCGAGAGCTGCAGTCCGGTCGCCTCGCCCGTCTCGAGTGCGATCACACTGGCCAGTGTCGCCCCAGGGCCGAGCAGCGACTCGAATATCACGGCCGAGTTGCCGAGCAACATCGCGATTGCGATCGTTTCTCCCACTGCCCGACCAAGGCCGAGCGCTGATGCGCCCACGATGCCCGACCGGGCCCACGGCAGCATGGAGTGCTTGATCATCTCCCATCGCGTTGCGCCCAGCGCATACGCGGCCTCCTGCTGCTCACGCGGGACCGTCAGCAGTACCTCACGGGTAATGGCGGTGATGATCGGCAGCACCATGACGGCGAGCACGACGCTCGCAACGAGGAAGGAGCCGGAGGTGATGGGCCCCGCGAAGGGCTGCCAGCCGAAGATGTTGATCCACCCAAAGGTGGCGGCCAGCCACTCGAGGGCGGGAGTGATCCACGGCACCAGCACGAAGAGGCCCCAGAGTCCGAAGATGACCGAGGGCACCGCTGCAAGCAGGTTGATGAATGCACCCACGGGACCGCGCAGGCGGCGCGGCAGCACCACCGTGGTCGCGAGGGCGATCAGCACCGCGGCCGGCACGGCGATGAGCAGCGCGAGCACCGAGGTCATGAGGGTGCCGTAGATGAAGGGCAGGGCCCCGTAGACGGCACTTCCCGTCGCGGGGAACGGCACCCACTCCGTGCCGAAGATGAACCCCAGGACCCCGAACGTGCTCCACGTCTCGCCCGTCTGGCCGATGGTCACCCAGAGCAGGTATCCCACGATTACCACGGCCCCGAATGCGGCAAGACCGGCCGCGAGGGCATAGCCCCTGTCGGCCACGACCCCTCCGGGACCCCTGCGAAGGGATGCCACCTGCCGCGGCCCACCGGGGACGGATGCAGCCGATGGCGGTGGCGGAGGCGGAGGTGGAGGCGGAGGTGACATGTACCCCGGTGTCGTCGTGTCGTTTCAGCTCACGCGCCGGGCGCGGAGCCACAAAGAGGCGTGGCCCCGCCGGCGAAACACCGTCGGCGGGGCCACGTTGATGCCGGATCCGGCGGGGCTCAGGCCCGGCGGATCAGTTGGGCACCGTCGCCAGGGCGGCGCCCGAGCGCTTCAGCATCTCGCCCGGCAGCGGCGCGAAGCCAAGCTTGGGCAGGTCTGCCTGGTACTGCTTGCTGAGGAACTTCGACGCGATGGTCTTCGCGAGCTGATTGTTCTTACCGCCGGGGCGGAAGAGCAGCCACGTCGTGGCGACGATCGGGTACGGCTGGCCGACGCCCGCCTTCTTCTGCTTGGCGTTGGGCGACGGAGCGGCCGAGAAGTCCTGGAGCAGCTTGGGGTTCCAGACCTTCTGGGTCTTGCCAGCAGCCTCCATGGTCTTCACCGACGGCAGCGTGTACGGACCGCTCTTGGGCAGGCCGATGGCCGCGGCGTTGCCGACGAGCCCGGCGTTGATGGTGTCACCAAGGTCCACGTAGCCGATCGAGTTGGTGTTCGACTTGACGCAGTTGGCGACGCCCACGTTCTGCGGGGACTTGACAACGGTGCCACCCGGGGCCCAGGGCGGGCTCTGGGAGAAGTTGACCTTGGCCTTGAACGACGGGCTCACCTTGGTGAGGTACCGCGAGAAGGCGAAGGACGTGCCCGAGCCATCCGAGCGCACGCACACGGTGATCGGCGCAGCGGGAAGCTTTACGCCCTTGTTGTCGGCCTTGAACGGCGCGGAGTTACCCAGGGCCGCCCAGTCCTTGATGTCACCCGCGAAGATCTGGCCGAGCGTGTTGCCGGTGATCTTGAGCTTGTTGCCGGTTACACCCGGGATGTTGACCGGCACGGTGATGGCGCCGATCAGGGTGGGGATGTAGGTGACCGAGCCGCCGGCCTGGGCCAGCTGGTCGGCGGTCAGCTCGGCGTCGGACGCCGAGAAGTCGACGGTCTTGCCGATGAGCGACCGGATGCCGGCCGTGGAACCCACCGAGTTGTAAGAGCAGCCGCCGTAGGTGGCGCACCAGTACTGGTAGGCCTTTGAGGGGAAGCTGGCCCCGGCACCGGTGGCGTTCTGCGCCGCCGCGGTGCTGGCACCGACAAGGGCGCCACCGGCCACCGCTGCCGCCGCCGCAATGCGAAGCTTGCGATTCACGTTCAGATATCTCCTGTAATCGATCATGAGGATCTCTCGAACCTCGCCGGCTGCACAGGGGTCTGACGACGTGCGTGCCGCGAGTCACCGCAAGGCTTTCGCGGGGCGTGTTAACGC
>JBIIJJ010000050.1:0-9560 GCA_044233875.1 Miltoncostaeaceae bacterium
GGCCTGTGATGCGCGAGCTCAAGGCCACCCGCGGCTACCGCGGGGCCACGGGCACCATCACCATCGACCCACGCACCGGCGACCGGCGCGAGGTGGCGGTGAAGATCCTGCGGGTTGACGACTCCGGGGGGTTCGCCATCGCGGGCTGACGTCGGCCCGGCCGCTGGTAGCCTCACGCGCCGTGCCCGGGGCTCCCTCGATACTCCACGGCGTGCGCGAGACGTTCGCCGAATCGACCGACTTCACCGTGGGGCTGGAGGAGGAGTTCCAGCTGCTCGATCCCGTCACCATGGCGCTGGTGCAGCGGTTCGAGGAGGTCTTCGACTCAGCACCCGCCGACCTGAAGCCGCACCTGGCCGGTGAGCTCATCACCAGCGAGATCGAGTACAAGACCAGCGCCCATGCCACCTTCGTGGACGCCGCGCGGGACCTGGTGGAGGGGCGCCTGGCGGTCATCGCCCATGCGGAGTCACTCGGCATCGCAACGGCGATCACGGGGTGCCACCCGTTCAGCCCCTGGCAGGACCAGCGCATCATCGACACCCCGCACTACGAGCGGGTGGCGGGTGAGCTCGGCTACATCGCGTGGATCAACAACACGTGGTCGCAGCACCTGCACGTGGGAATACGCGACGCCGACCGCGCGGTGCGCATCTGCACGGCCATGCGCAGCGTGCTTCCGGAGATCCTCGCGCTCTCGGCCAACAGCGCCATCTACCTCGGGCGTGATACCCGTCTTCAGAGCACGCGCACGTCTCTGTTCACGCGGTCGTTCCCGCGATGCGGGGTGCCCGACCCCCTCATGGACTTCGCCGAGTACGCCGACTTCGTGGCGCTGCTCGAGCGCACCGGCTCCATCGTCGAGAGCACTCAGATCTGGTGGAGCATCCGCCCACACCACAACTTCGGCACCATCGAGGTGCGCATCGCAGATGGCCAGACCGACATGGTCGAGGCACTGGGGATCCTCGCGCTCTCGTACGCGCTGGTGGCCCGGTTCGCCGCCGACTACGACGCCGGCCTGCCGCTGCCCGCTCACCCCGGGCGCCTCATCGAGGAGAACCTCTGGCGTGCGCAGCGCCACGGCCTGGGCGGCAAGATGATCGACTTCGCCGTGGGCGAGGAGCGCACGACGGCCGATGCCATCAGGGCGCTGGTGGAATACACGGCCCCGGTGCACGACCGCCTGGGCATCACGCCGTTCCTCGCGGCGCTACCCGTGATGCTTGAGGAGGGAAATGGCGCGCAGCGGCAATCGCGGGCGCTGGCATCGGGCATGGACCCGGTCACGATCCACCAAGATGCCGCGGAGCGCACCCGTCGCTCGGCGGAGGACGCACTCGAACTGATTGGAATGGTGAGCACGACATGAGCACTGACGAGCCGACGCCCGCGGAGGGCGCAGGGGAGGAGCGCGAGCTCACCCAGGAGGAGATGGTCGCGGCCGAGATGCTGCGGCGCCTCATGACCACCCCCGTGCAGGACGTCGTCTTCCAGACGATGGCCACGTTCACCGACATGGCCGCAATCCGCATGGGCCTCGGGCCGCGCGGCGAGGAGGACTTCGACCTGCCGCAGGCAGGCCTCGCCATCGAGTCGCTGCGGGCCCTGCTCGCGGTCACCAACGCGATCATGGGCGAGGAGGCCGCCAAGCCGTTCGCAGAGCCCCTCGCGCAGCTGCAGATGGCCTTCGCGGAGCTGGTGGATCAGGCGCGGGCCGCCAAGGGCGCCCAGGGCGAGGGTGGAGAGGGCGCCGCCCCCGCGCCGCCGATGCCCGGAGGCGCGCAGGCCGGTGGTGAGATCTGGACGCCCGGCGGCAGCCAGGGCGAGGCCAAGATCTGGAAGCCCGGCGACAAGGTCTGAGGCACATGGCAGATCAGACGGCACAGATCGGCGTGTTCGGGGGATCGGGCTTCTACTCGTTCCTCCAGCACACCGAGCAGGTTGAGATGACCACCCCGTATGGCGACCCGAGCGGTCCGATCGTGCTCGGCGAGGTCGGTGGCCGCAGCGTGGCGTTCCTGCCGCGTCACGGGCACAAGCACACCCTGCCGCCCCACATGATCCCGTACCGGGCCAACGTATGGGCAATGAAGGAACTCGGGGTCACGCACATCATCGGCCCCTGCGCATCGGGCAGCCTGCAGGCGGATATCGGCCTGGGTGACTTCGTGGTGTGCGACCAGTACGTCGATCGAACCAGCGCCCGCAAGGACACCTTCTACGACGGCCCCCAGGCCACGCACGTGAGCGCGGCCGATCCCTACTGCGGCACCCTGCGTGGCCTCCTGGTTGACGGCTGCCGCGAGCTGGGCATCCAGGTGCACGACGGCGGCACCGTGGTGGTCATCCAGGGGCCGCGCTTCTCCACGCGCGCGGAGAGCCGCTGGTTCAACCAGATGGGCTGGCACGCCATCAACATGACCGCCTACCCCGAGGGCCACCTCGCCCGCGAGCTGGAGATGTGTTACGCCAACGTCTCCCTCATCACCGACTACGACGTGGGGCTCGAGGGCATGCCCGGCGTGCAGCCGGTGTCACTCACCGAGGTGTTCGAGGTCTTCGGCAGGAACAACGACAGGCTCCGCGACCTGCTGTTCTCGGTGATCCCGCGCATCCCGTCGCAGCAGGACTCCTGCGGCAGCGCCCTGGACGACGCGGTGATCAGCGGGCACTGACCCGGCGGCGAAGCCGGGCCAGCTGCACGCGCTGTGCCACCTCGTGGCTCGCCAGCATCATGGGAGCCAGGAGCAGGGCGACGATGCCCGGGCGGCCGCCCATGCGCAGGCGCGTGGTGAGCAGGGTGCCGCCGTCCACGGGGGCGAGCACGTAGGCGTATGAGGCCCGCATCCACCCGCGCCGGGCGCGCAGGGTGGTCACCAGCACACGGGGCTCATCCACCTGCGTGGCGACGAACGGGGGACCCCCGAACGTGGACGCCTCCATGACGTCGCCGGGGGCCAGGCGCTGCAGCTCCGGCACGATCTCGGTGGCGCTGGGCATGCCACCGTTGTCGATCAGGTCGAAGCCGTACCACCCGCCCCGACCCGCCCCCATCTGTGCCAGCCACGGCCATACCTGCTCGGGCGCGCCCGGCATGACGGCGGAGATCGTGCGGATCGTTGTGGCCCGGTGCACGAGGCGATCACCCGGCAGGGGAGGGCCGGGTTGGCGCACACCTCGGGCCAGCGCGGCAACGGCTCCGGCGGCGGCGGCGGCAAGGATGGGGGCGATCTTTCCCATGATGAGCCGCATTATGGCTGCGTACGGGGGCCGTTGCGCCGGGGGGTCTGGTAGAAAGCCGCGTCGCCTGCAGGGGTTTATGCCCGTGCCTGCGCATGCCCGGCGATGGGTGCCGGGGTCGTATCCCTTTGACCTGGAGGCAGTTCTTGGCCGGCTGGCTGGTGGACAACAGTGCATGGGTCGCACTCGTATGCGGGCTCATCGCCATCGCATACGGCCTCGGTCTCGCCGCATACATCCTCAAGCAGCCTGATGGCAATGAGAAGATGCGGGAGATCGCTGGTGCGATCCAGGAGGGCGCCAAGGCGTACCTCAACAGGCAGTACGCGATCATCGGCGTCGTCGCCGTGGTCCTCTTCCTCCTGATCGGCTTCCTGGGCAGCGCGGTTGATTCCACGCTGCTCGGCTGGAAGGCCGCCATCGGGTTCCTCATCGGCGCCGTGGCCTCTGCCGCGGCCGGCTTCATCGGCATGAACGTCTCGGTGCGCACCAACGTGCGCACGGCCGAGGCGGCGAAGGGTGGCCTCAAGCCCGCCCTCAGCATCTCGTTCAAGGGTGGCTCGGTCACCGGCATGCTCGTGGTGGGCCTCGGCCTCCTCGCCGTTGCCGGTTACTTCCTCGCGCTCGGCGGCGACGCCGAGGCCGTGGCCCCGCTCGTGGGCCTGGCCTTCGGTGGCTCGCTCATCAGCGTGTTCGCCCGGCTGGGCGGCGGCATCTTCACCAAGGGTGCCGACGTCGGTGCCGACCTTGTCGGCAAGGTCGAGGCGGGCATCCCCGAGGACGACCCGCGCAACCCCGCCGTGATCGCGGACAACGTGGGCGACAACGTCGGCGACTGCGCCGGTATGGCCGCCGACCTGTTCGAGACCTACGCGGTCACCACGGTCGCCGTGATGTTCCTCGGTTCGCTGTTCTTCGTGGGCACGGGCGTGATGAACGCGATCATGTTCCCGCTCATCCTGGGTGGTGCATCGATCATCACGTCGATCATCGGTACGTGGTTCGTGCGCCTCGGCAAGAACGGTTCGGTCACCGCTGCCCTCTACACGGGTCTTGGCGTGGCGTCCGTGCTTTCCGCCCTCATCTTCATCCCCATCACCAAGTGGATGATGGAGGGCGTGGTGCCCACCGGCGCCAACGGCGTCATCCCGGGCAGCTGGGCCAACTACTACTGGGCCGCCCTTATCGGCCTGGGAGTGACCATCCTGCTCGTGGCGATCACCGAGTACTACACCGGCACCATCTGGCCGCCGGTGCGGAGCATCGCCAAGGCATCCGAGACCGGGCACGCGACCAACATCATCGCGGGCCTCGCCGTCAGCCTCAAGGCGACCGCACTTCCCGTCATCGTCATCGTTGCGGGAATCGTGTCGTCGTACGAGTTGGCGGGTTACTACGGAATCGGTGTCGCGGTGATGGCCATGCTGTCGCTTGCCGGCATCGTGGTCGCGCTCGATGCGTATGGGCCGATCACGGACAACGCCGGCGGCATCGCCGAGATGGCGGAGCTCCCGGAGTCGGTCCGTGCCGTCACCGACCCGCTCGACGCGGTCGGCAACACGACGAAGGCCGTCACCAAGGGTTACGCCATCGGTTCGGCCGGCCTGGCCGCCGTGGTCCTCTTCGTCTCGTACGTGGAGGAACTCAAGGTGGCGTTGGGCAAGGCGGGTAACGCCGCGCTCGACCTGTCGTTCGACCTGTCCGACCCGTTCGTCGTGGTCGGTCTCTTCATCGGCGGTCTCATGCCGTTCATCTTCGCCGCGTTCTCCATGGAGGCCGTGGGCAAGGCGGGCGCGCAGGTGGTCGAGGAAGTGCGACAGCAGTTCCGCGAGAAGCCGGGGATCATGGAGGGCACCGAGAAGCCTGACTACGCGCGCAGTGTGCGCATCGTCACGGCCTCTGCCCAGAAGCAGATGCTGATCCCGGGCCTCATCCCCATCATCGTCCCGATCATCGTCGCCTTCATCTTCGGCGTCGACAACGGGCGGGTGATGCTGGGTGGCCTGCTCCTGGGAGTAATCGTGACCGGCATCTTCGTCGCCATCTCGATGACCTCCGGAGGTGGCGCGTGGGACAACGCCAAGAAGCTCATCGAAGACGGTGAGTTCGGTGGCAAGGGATCCGAGGCCCACAAGGCCGCGGTGACCGGTGACACCGTCGGTGACCCCTACAAGGACACCGCGGGTCCGGCCATCAACCCGATGATCAAGATCGCCAACATCGTGGCGCTCCTGCTCATCCCCTTCCTGGTCTAGGAAACGCGGAGCGGGGGTCCGGGCAACCGGGCCCCCGCGCTGCATTCGCAGACCATGGATTCACGCGAGGTCCCGACGGTGGCGCTGTCCGGCGTCGTGCTCGTGCTCGGCATTACCCAGGTGGTGCGGGCAGCTTCGGCAGGGGCCGGGCCGGTTGCCTGGCTCATCGGCGTCGCGCTGGTGGTTGCCGGCGGCGGCCGTCTCTTCCTGTGGTGGCGACAGCGGGGCCGCTAGGGTCCCGTCGTTCGCGAATCGGGGGGCGCAGTGTTCGTCGTGGTGGTCGGATGTGGCCGGGTGGGCGCGCAGGTGGCCCATGGCCTGGTCGAGGACGGTCACGACGTCAACGTGATCGACCAGAACGCCGAGGCACTCCAGCGCCTGGGCGGGGACTTCCCGGGTGAGTTCATCCAGGGCCCGGCGCTCGAGACCACGGTGCTGGAGGCCGCGGGTATCGAGAGGGCGGACGCCTTCGTGGCGGCCACCAATGGCGACAACACCAACCTCGTCATCGCCCAGATCGCCCGGGACAGGTACCAGGTGGAGTGCGTGATCGTGCGCGTGCTCGACCCCGCCCGGGCCAGGTTCTATGAGGAGCGGGGCCTCGTGACCGTGTGCCCCACGCGTACGGCGATCGACAGCATGTCCGATGCCCTGCGCCAGTTCGCGTCGGCCGATGAGGGCGTGGCCTGATGTACGCCGTGATCGTGGGTGGGGGAAAGGTGGGCGCGAACGTGGGGCGCGCCCTGCTTCGCATGGGCCACGAGGTGTCGATCGTCGAAGCGCGCCCGTCGCGCTTCGCCACGCTCGAGGCCGAGTTCGAGCACATGGCCCGTTACGGCGACGGCACGGAGATCTTCGTGCTCGCGGCTGCAGGCATGGCGCGTGCCGATGTATGCATCGCCGTTACCGGGGACGATGAGGACAACATCATCATCGGCCAGGTGGCCCGCGACCACTTCGCGGTGGAGAACGTGGTCGCGCGCGTCAATGACCCGCGCAACCAGGAACACTTCGACCTCCTTGGCGTGGCGCCCACCGTGTGCGCAACCGAGTCGATCCTCTCGCTCATCGAGCACGAGGTGCCCCAGCATTCACTGGTGCATCTGTTTTCGCTGCGCCGGGAGAACCTCGACATCATGGAGATCGGGGTGGTGGAGGAGAGCCGGGCCGATGGCGCTGCCCTTGCCGACCTCACCATGCCCCCCGGCACGCTGGTGATCAGCGTTCTGAGGAACCGTGTGGGCCGTGTGGCGGCACCCGACACCGTGCTCGCCGCAGGGGACCAGGTGGTGGTCATCGCCGAGCCAGGGCAGGAATCTGCGCTCATGGAGATCTTCGCCAGCGAGTAGCCGCCGTGCCCGCTGTTATCGTGGCGGTCATGGATTCCGCTCCCACTCCGCGCGCCAGGCTCCCCCGCACGAAGAACGCGGCAAAGCCGGGCCCCGACGAGAAGATCATCAAGCAGAGCCAGTCCGACCTGAACAACGGCTGGCTCGGGCGTCACGGCAAGCTCTACCTGCTGCCCACGCGCGTGGCGTTCGTTCCAACGCCGCTCGATACCGTGATGGGTGCCAAGCGTCGGGAGATCCTTCTCGACGACATCGTGGCGGTGGAGCGCTGGCCCCGCTCGCCCGGTGAGATGCCGCGCGGCGCCAAGCGACCGCGCCTCTTCATCGACACGGCAAAAGTGCGGTACATCTTCCTTCCCACCGACCTCGACGGCTGGTTCGACATCCTCCAGCTGGTCTTCTACCGGCGCAGCAAGGAGAACCCCGGCTCGGGCATGCCCGAGTTCCGGCGCAGCGGCGTGGAGAACGGGCTCATCGAGACGGTGGAGAGCCTCAGGAGCCTCGGCTCCGACTGACACGCTAAACTCCCAAAAGTCATCTGACTTTCGGGGGTTTTCGTTGATCAACGTGAGTGACCGCAGCAGGGTGGCGGTGATCGCCCTTGCGGAGCTCGCCACGCGAGGCAATGGAAGCCCCGTGCCGATCCTCGAGGTCGCCGAGTGCCGGGGTATTCCCGCGCATCAGGTGGAGCAGGTGTTCGCGGCCCTCCGGAGAGCGGGGCTGCTCCAGAGCCAGCGCGGCGTGAAGGGCGGCTACACGCTGCGGCGTGACCCCTCCGAGATCACCGTGCTCGAGGTGGTGGAAGCCGTGGATGGCCCCATCGGCGGGCAGGACGACCCGCAGGGGTGTCCGGTTGCGCTCATCTGGTCCGAGGGCGCGGGCCGGCTGTCGGATGCCTTCCGCGAGGTGACCGTGGCCGAGGTTGCGGCGCGCGAGGCGCGTCGCGCCGAGGCACCGATGTTCCACATCTAGCGAGCGGGCATGCGCACCACCCCCGTCATCGGAATCGCCTGCGCCGTGCTGCCCGCGAAGTGGGGCCCCTGGGACCAGCCGGCGGCCGTAGTGGCCGCGGATTACGTGGCCCAGGTGCAGCGCGCGGGCGGTATCGCGGTGGTGGTGCCACCGCACGACTCCGACCCGGGGCAGCTCCTCGACGCCATCGATGGGCTCATGCTCACCGGGGGCAACGACATCGAGGCAGCGGCCTACGGGGCCGAGCCGCATCCGGAGGCCGAGATCCCCGACGCGGCACGCGATGCGTGGGAGGCCCAACTCATCCGGGCGGCCGTCGAACGCGACATGCCGGTGCTCGGGATCTGCCGGGGCATGCAGGTGATGAACGTGGCCTATGGCGGCACGCTCACGCAGCACCTTCCCGAGTCGCACGGTGCTGACACGCACCGCCGTACCACCGGCACCTTCGAGGGCAACGACCACCTCGTGCACCTCGAGGCGGGGTCACTCGTGGCCCGGGCGGCGGGGGAGACGGTGCACAACGTGCCGTCGCACCATCATCAGGCCGTGGACGGCCTGGGGGATGGCCTCGTTCTCAGCGGCCGCTCCGCGGATGACGGCGTGGCCGAGGCCATCGAGATGCCCGGCCGGCGCTTCGCCCTCGGCGTGCAGTGGCACCCGGAGGCCGATCCCACGAGCCGTGTGATCGCGGCCTTCGTCGACGCTGCGCGGGAGGGCTAGCCCCTCTCCATCTCCACCCCGAGCCCCTCGAGGGTCTGCACCCCGCCGTTGTCCACGTGGATGATCGGCCCGCGCCCCTCGCGGGCAAGGGCGCTCGCGGCGAGGCCCGCGCGCTTGCCGGCGGCGCAGATGACGGCCAGCGTCCGACCTGCGGGAATGTCCCCCGGCCCATCACGGAACGCCCAGTACGGACGGTTCACAGAGCCCGGGATGCGGAAGTCCAGGAACTCGGAGTGATCGCGCACGTCGACGACGAGGATCGATGTATCGGCCTCGAGGCGGGCGGGCAGGTCCGCGGCGCGCAGCCGCTCGATCGACGCGGTGGGCAGCCCCTCGTCGAGGTACGCGGAGAACCCGCCCGCGAGCACGCCGATGATGTCGCGGCGCCCCACCGCGGCAAGGCGCTCGGCCATGTCGCGCGCATGGGCCTCGTCCGATCCCACGAGCAGCAGGCGGTCGTCGCGGCCCGCCACGAGCGCAGCGCGCGTGGCGAAACCGGATCCTGCGGTGGGCACCGACAGCGCCCCGGGTACGTGAGCGGCGGCAAACGCCGCGGATGAGCGGCCGTCGATCACCACGCCGCCGGCTTCGGAGCGGCGCAGGAACTCGTCGCCGTCAAGGGCGGGCGGCGGTGCCGTGGGCGTCACGAGCGGCCCCACGTTCATGCCCACCACGCGGTCGAGATCGGGCGGCTTCACGGCGAGGCGCGAGATGAGCTCATCGGAGAATGCATCCACGGTGATCGCCGTGAGCAGGTCCGAGTGCGCTCGCTCGTATCCGATGGTGGAGGATGTCTTGGCGCTGATGCGCGTGCTGCCGCAGAGGGACCCGCCGATGTGCCCGGGATACACCTCGACCCAGTCGGGCAGGTCCATGAGCCGCTTGATGCTCGAGTACTGGGCGCGAGCGCCGTCGACGGCATCCACCGCGAGGTCGGGGCGCCCGACGTCGCCGACGAACAGCGAATCGCCGGTCAGGACCGCCCACGGCTCGGGGCCCCGCCCGGCGTCGATGACCA
>JBIIJJ010000051.1:0-9341 GCA_044233875.1 Miltoncostaeaceae bacterium
CTCGCCGTCGATCTCGATCTCCGCCATTTCAGCCCTCCCTGATGATCGCGAGCACCTCGTCGCGCTTGCGCTCCATGTCCTGCTCCGACACCAGTGACTCGAGGTTGAGCCTGAGCAGGGGCTCGGTGTTGGAGGAGCGCACGTTGAAGTGCCAGTCGTCGTAGGCGACGGACAGGCCGTCCACCTCGGCCTGATGGCCGTCTGCGTAGCGTGCCCGAAGCCGCTCGATCGCCGCCCCGGCATCGTCCACCGTGGAGTTGATCTCGCCCGAGATGTGGTACCGGGCACGCAGGTCGGCCACCATCTCCGAGAGCGGGCGATCGGAGGTGGAGAGGATCTCCAGCATCATCAGCGCCGGGATCAGCCCCGAGTCGGCGAACGAGAAGTCGCGGAAGTAGTAGTGGCCGCTCACCTCGCCGGCGAACACGGCGTCCACCTCGCGCATGCGGCGCTTGATGAAGGCATGGCCCACGCGGAACTCGTCCGGGGTGCCGCCCGCCTCGTTGATGGCGTCACGCACGGCCCACGACGCCCGGAGGTCGTAGACGATGGTGGATGGGCCCTCGCGCTCGAGGATGTGGCGGGCCAGCAGCGCGGTGAGGAAGTCCCCGGCCACGAAACCGCCCTTCTCGTCGATGAAGAAGCAGCGGTCGGCGTCTCCATCCCATGCGATGCCGAGGTCGGCGCCGTTGTCCACCACGGCCTTCTCGATGAACTCCCGGTTCTCCTCGAGCAGCGGGTTGGGCTCGTGGTGGGGGAAGCGCCCGTCGGGGTCGAGGAAGCAGGGCACGGCGTCGATGTCGATGCGCTCGAGCACGGGGGGCAGGTACACGCCCGCCATGCCGTTGGCGGCATCCAGCACCACCTTGAGCCCCGTGATGGCGGAGGGGTCGACGAAGGCCAGGCAGCGGTCCACGAAGCGGCCGAGCAGCCCCTCGTCCACGGACTCACCGCCCTCGACGGGCCCGGCGGCGGGCTCGCCGGCGAGGGCGAGGCGCCCGATCTCGGAGATGCCGGTGTCCCCCGACAGCGGCAGGGCGCCTGCGGTCACCATCTTGGCGCCGGTGTAGGCGGGGGGGTTGTGGCTCGCCGTGATCACGGCGCCGGCGTCGTAGCCCCCCTCATCCACCGCGAAGTAGACCATCTCGGTGGCCGCGAGCCCGAGGGCCGTCACGTCGGCGCCCGCCGAGCGTGCCCCCCTGATGAACGCCGCGCTGATGCCCGGCGACGACAGCCGCACGTCATGTCCCACGGCCACGCGCTTCGCACCGGTCACGGCGATGAAGGCGCGGCCCACGCGCTCGGCTCCCTCCTCGTCGATCTGCTCGCCGTAGAGGCCGCGGATGTCGTAGGCCTTGAACACCGCCGGGTCGAGCGTCACGCCGGGAACCCCGGCCTCAGCATGGCGTACGTCTCGTCCAGGCTCTGTGGCATCACGCGTACATCTCCGGTCACTGGCATGAAGTTGGTGTCCCCCGACCACCGGGGGACCAGGTGCAGGTGCAGGTGGTCCTCGATGCCGGCGCCCGCCGCCGATCCCTGGTTCATGCCGAGGTTGAAGCCATGCGGCCCCATGGATTCGGCGAGCACCGTCTGGGCGGTGCGGGCGAGGTCCATCATCTCAATCGTGGCCTCCGTGGGGAGGTCGGTGAGCCTGTCGAGGTGCGCGTAGGGGACGACCATCAGGTGCCCGGTGGCATATGGGTAGGCGTTCATGATCACGAAGCAGTGCCGACCACGGGCCAGGATGAGCGCCCGCTCGTCATCGCCCTGCGCCGGCAGGTCGCAGAACACGCACCGGGGCCCCTCGAACTCATTGTCATTCTCGGCGGACACGTACGCCATTCTCCACGGTGCCCACATGATGCGCCGACCGGCGCCCCCCGGCTCTACAGCCACTTGCGCCGTCGGAAGTACCAGAGCACCGCCCCGGCAAGGCCCGCCATGATCACCGCGAGCGCGATCACCGAGGCCACCCCGTGCCGTGCGAAGGGCAGCCCGTCGATGTTCATGCCGTAGAAGCCCGTGATCAGCGTGAGCGGCAGGATGACCGCCGAGATGATCGTGAGCAGGGCCAGCATGTCGTTGAGCCGGTGGGTGATGACCGACTCGTTGGTGGCCTCGAGCGCCTCGGCCACCTCCTTGTAGTTCTCGAGGGAGTCCCAGATGCGCTCGTTCTTGTCGACGATGTCGTCGAAGTAGATCTCCAGGTCCTCGGGCGCATAGCGCTGCACCGCGCGCTCGAGCATGCGCAGCGTGGGTCGCTGCGGCTTGATGACCTTGCGGTAGTTGATGATCTCCTGCTTGACGTTGGAGATGTCGCGCACGAGCTCACGGCTCTCGCCCTCGAAGATGGCATCCTCGAGCATGTCGAGCTTGAAGCCGATCTTGTCGAGGATGGGGAAGCAGTAATCGAACATCTGGTCGACGATCTCGTACAGCAGGAAGCCCGACCCCTTCGACATGTAGTCGAGCTTGGCGTCGTCCCGTGCCTCGCAGCGCGACCACAGCGCGGAGATGGGCTTGAGCGGCTCCTTCGGGATGGTGATGAGCAGGCCGGGGCCGATGAACACGTTGAGCTCGGTGGCCTGCAGGCGCCCCGTGCGCTTGTCGAAGCGCGGGAAGTGCAGCACCAGGAACACGTAGTCGTCGTACTCGTCGATCTTCGAGCGCTGGCGCCGCCGCGAGAGGACGTCCTCGAGGTCGAGGGGGTGGAACTCCTGGTGCTCCGCGAGCCAGTGGGTCTCGGCCTCGGTGGGCTCCTCGATGTTCAGCCAGGTGAGGCCGTAGGCCTCGATGCGCTGCACATCCGGCCGGTCGCGCTCAGGGGCGACCAGCGCGGAGGACGTCCGCTTGGACGAGCGACGGATGTTGGGAAGGCTCGCCATCGTCGAGTCCCCTCGTCGCGGTAAGGCATGGCACGCACGGCATCCGGGGGAGTCTATCGCGCGCCCGCATCCGGCCGGGCTACTCTGCCGGGCGTGTCACACGAGCCGCGCATCAAGTTCTGCGGGATCACCCACCCTGCCGACGTGGAGCCCTGCATCGCCGCAGGGGCCTGGGCCGTGGGCGCGGTCATGACCCCGCATGGCCCGCGTGCGCTCGGCCGGGAATCCGCAGCCGCCGTGATGGCGGAGGTCCCGCAGGGGGTCGAGCGCGTGGGGGTGTTCGTGCAGCCCTCCCCGGATCAGCTGGCGATGGCAGTGGCGGGCTGCGGTCTCACGCGGGTGCAGGTGCACGGCGTCACCGTCGCCCGCGACCTCGCCGCGCTCGCTGCCGCCGCCGGGGTTCCGCTGACGCTGGCGATCCCCCTCGAGGGGCCGGAGTCGATCGAGATGGCCGAACGGGCCGACTGCGACCTGGTGCTGTTCGACGCGGCGGTGCCCGGGGCCCACGGCGGTACCGGCGTGCGCGCCGACTGGAGTCTTCTCGAACAGCGGCGACCCGTGCGATCCTTCGCACTTGCCGGGGGCCTCACTCCCGAGGTGGTGGGCGAGGCCGTACGGAGGGTGCACCCCGCGGTGCTCGACGTGTCGAGCGGCGTGGAGGGCGACCAGGTGGGCAGGAAGGACCCGGCGCGGATTGCCGCCTTTGCGGCGGCCGTGCACGAGGCGGCGATGGAGGCAGCGGCATGAGCGTGAACATGAGGTTCGGGCCCTACGGCGGGCGGTACGTGCCCGAGACGGTGATCGGGGCACTCGATGAGCTCACGGATGCCTATGAGCGCTACCGGGACGACCCCGACTTCCGCAGCGAGCTCGGGGTGCTGCTCGGCCACTACGTGGGGCGCCCCACCCCGCTCTACCGGGCGCACCGCCTGGAGCAGGCCTGGGGCATTGACGACGGCCTCTGGTTCAAGCGCGAGGACCTCTGCCACACCGGGGCCCACAAGATCAACAACGCCCTGGGGCAGGTGCTGCTTGCGCGCCGCATGGGCAAGGAGCGCATCATCGCCGAGACCGGCGCCGGCCAGCACGGGGTCGCCACGGCCACGGCGTCGGCCCTCGTGGGTCTTGGATGCCGGGTGTACATGGGGCGCACCGACATGCAGCGCCAGCGCCTCAACGTGATCCGCATGCGCATGCTGGGGGCCGAGGTGCATCCGGTCGACTCCGGCAGCGGCACGCTGAAGGACGCCACCAGCGAGGCCATCCGCGACTGGGTCACCAACGTGGACACCACGCACTACATCATCGGCTCCGCGGTGGGGCCCGCCCCGTATCCGGAGATCGTGGCCGAGTTCCAGTCGATCATCGGCATCGAGGCGCGGGCACAGATGCTCGAGGAGACCGGCGTGCTGCCGGGCAACGTGGTGGCCTGCGTGGGCGGCGGGTCGAACGCCATCGGCATCTTCCGCGGCTTCCTCGACGACGACCAGGTGGGCCTCGTGGGCGTGGAAGCCGGTGGGGAGGGCACGGCAGGGCGCCACGGCGCATCGCTCGCGCTCGGGCGGCCCGGGGTGCTGCACGGGTCGTACTCGTACCTGCTGCAGGATCCCGACGGCCAGGTTGCCGAGGCGCACTCGGTGTCCGCCGGCCTCGACTACCCCGGCGTGGGCCCCGAGCATTCGCACCTGCGTGACATCGGCCGCGTGCAGTACGTGAACGCAACCGACGAGGCGGCGCTCTCGGCGTTCCTCGAGTGCTCCCGCATGGAGGGGATCATCCCGGCACTCGAGACCTCGCACGCCCTCGCGCACGTGCGCGACGCCGCATCGTCGTTCCGGGGCAACGGCGCCGTTCTCGTGTGCCTGTCCGGTCGTGGCGACAAGGATGTCGACCAGGCGGGTGCGGCCCTGGGGATCGACGCCAGTGCCTGAGTCGGGGGCAGGGCGCCTGGAGCGCGCGTTCCGCGATGCCGGCCGGCCGCTCTTCGTGCCGTACGTCATGGGCGGGTACCCGGACATCGATGCCAGCCGCCGTCACGCCAGGCTGCTCGGGGAGCACGCCGACATCATCGAGCTCGGCATCCCGTTCTCCGACCCGCTCGCCGACGGCCCAACAATCCAGGCGGCTGGCCAGGCGGCGCTCGACGCCGGCACCCGCCCGATGGATGTGCTCGACATCGCGGCCGACCTGCGCGACGGGCCCCCCGTCGTGGTGATGACCTACTTCAACACGGTGCTCGCGCAGGGCCCGGCGGAATTCCTCGGTGCCGCTGCCGACCGCGGCGTGGCGGGCATCATCATCCCCGACCTGCCCGTGGATGAGGCCGACGACGTCCGGCGCGCCGCGCGCGACGCCGGCGTGGCCCTCATCGCGCTGGCGGCTCCCACCACCGACGACGACCGCATGGCCGAGATCGGTGAGCAGGCCGAGGGCTTCGTGTACCTGGTGGCGGTCACCGGGGTGACCGGTGGCGAGATGACCATGGACGACCGCCTGCGCGCCCTTGTGGCGCGCGCACGGCGCCACATCGGGGTGCCCGTGGTGGTGGGCTTCGGGGTGCGCACGCCCGAACAGGCTGCCCAGATCGGTGAGGTCGCAGACGGCGTGGTGATCGCCAGCGAGATCATCCGGCGCATCGGGGACGCCCCCGACGCCCAGACCGCCGACGATGTCGTCAGCGGCTTCGGCGCGGGTATCGCCGGCGCGCTGCGCTCCTAGAAGGGGTAGATCCTCAGGAAGCGCAGCAGCAGGTCGAACTCGTCGTCGGTGATGGGCCTGTCGTCGTTGGACGGGTCCTCGATCTCCTCGAGGAACTGCAGGCGCACCAGTTTCCCGAAGTCGCTGCCACCTGTCTGGATCTCGCTGAACTGGCCCCACCAGACGAAGTCGCCATGAGGGCCCCAGTGCTGCCCCAGCGACCGCATGGTGGCCTGGGGGTCCGCGCCCTGCTCGGGCACGGCCCGCACGGCGTCGCGCGTGACCTCCACGAGCTCGTCGAAATCGGGCCAGCTGTCGGGGTCGAGCAGGAGCACCGGCACGACCTCCACCAGGAAGTCCGCCGCCTCGGCGTGGTCCGCGAACCACATGAAGGTGCCGGGGCCCTGGCTGGGCGGCGGCACGGGGTCGCGTGAGAAGAGGCCCACGGGGAATTCCCGTGGGTCGCGGGCGGTCACGATGCCGAGTGCGCGCCCTCGGGAGAGTCCGGTCCATTCGTGCATGGGCGCCAGCGTAGCGGCGGGCGGGGGCCGCCGGGGCCCGTCGGTAGCATCGGTGCCGTGAGCGCCTCTGGTTCATCACGTCCGCCCGGGCGCGAGCGCCCGTCGGCCGATCAGCGCCGGCATGCCCTGCGCCGGCGCCGGCGCAATGCCCTCATCATCCTGCTGGGCGGCCTCGCCGTGGTGGCGGCCTTCGTGGTGTGGGCAGGTCGCGATGGCGGGTCGTCCACCGATACCGCGCCGCCCGCCGCAGAGGCCCCTGCGCTGCAGGTGGTGGCACGGCCCCCGCAGCCCCAGCTGCCCGCGCCGCGCAGGACGGCGCTCGCCGTTACCGCTACCGGCGGCGATGGGCTGGAGATGCGCGTTGTGGCCACTCCCAAGGGGTCGCCGGCCGTGAATGGACCGTGGCAGCCCGCGGCCAGACAGGCACCGATCCCCACCGCAATCAAATCGATTCTCGAGGCGGGGTCGATTCCCGGGTACGTCGAGGTGCGAGACGACACCGGCCGAACGGCGCGCTCATCCACGTTGCTGCTGCCCCCCACGCCGGGCGACGGCACGGCCGAGGTGGTGCGATCCGTCAGCACCAGCAAGCCATACGTGGCGCTGGTGTTCGACGACGGGCTCGACGAGACGGGGGTCACGCGCATCATCGAGATCCTCAGGCGCACCAAGTCGGGCGGCACCTTCTGCTTCAACGGCATCAACGTGAAGACCTGGCCCAAATCGCTCGCGAAGACGGTGCATGCCGCCGTGGCCGATGGCGTCATCACCATGTGCAGCCACGGCTGGGGCCACCGCACCAGCACCACCTCCAGCGAGGCCGAGGCCACCGCTGACCTCGTGAACAACGCCACCACCGATCGCTACGTCGGAGTGGACAGCGTGCCGTTCTACCGGCCGCCGTACGGCGCGCTGAGCCCCGGTATCGAGGCGGCCGCCGGCAAGCTGGGGTACCGCTACATCGTGATGTGGGACGTTGACCCCTCCGATTACGAGAAGCCCGACGTGGCCACGCTCACCGACAGGGTGGTCAGTGCGTCCGGCAAGGGGTCCATCGTGGTGCTGCACGCCATCAACACCACAGCCGATGCCCTGCCGGGCATGATCAAGGGCCTCAGGGCAAAGGGCCTCAAGGCCGTCACCCTCACCACGATGTTCGGCAGGACGGCGAAGGGTGGGCCCGGTGCGGCAGCATCCACCACCGGCACCACGCCAACCACCGCCACCACCCCGACTTCCGGCACGGAAGGAGCCTGATGACGTCCGACTGGGTCATGATCACCGCCACGATGGTGATGTTCGTGTCGCTGTTCGGCGCCCTCGGGCTGGCGCTCATCGCGTGGCGCCGGCAGTCGATGATCAAGGGCCTGCAGGCACGCGAACAGAATGGCCTCGGCATGTCATCGCCGGTGGCCAGCGACCGCGTGCAGGCGCTCGCGGCCCGCGACGGCATTTCGCAGGGGGGCGTGCCGATGCCCAGCAGCACCGGCAACGGTGCCCTCATGGGCATCGTTGCGGCCGTGCTGGTGCTGCTGCTCGCCGGGGGGGCCGCGGTGTGGTGGTTCGGATTTCGCGGCAGCAGCACGTCTTCGGTGAGCGCCCCGCAGATCACCAAGCCGGCCTCGGGTCCCCTCGGCGCCGACCCCGACGCGGTGGTGCCCGAGGATCCGCCTCCCATCCAGGACCGCGCCGCCTACACGGTGGCCGTGCTCAACGCGAGTGGCGTCAGCGGTGCCGCCGCGGACGTGGTGGCCCCCAAGGTGGAGACCGCGGGTTATCGCCTGGGCGAGGTGGGCGACGCGAACGCCGAGGATCTCGCGAAGTCGGTGGTGATGTGGCGACCCGGCCAGCAGGCCGTGGCGCAGAACGTGGCCAAGGATCTCGGCATCACCAGTGCGCCTCCGCTCGACGGCGTGGCATCCGACGACATCGGCGAGGCCGAGGTGGTCGTGGTGGTGGGCAAGGACTCCGCTTCCAGCCCGTGATGGCCGACCGCATCCCCCCGGCCGGCGAGCGTCACTACGCGGGGGCCCTGCGCGGGCTCCTCGTGCAGATGGCGCCTCCGTACGGCTTCACGCTCGCCACGTTCACCGCGGCCGGCATCACTGCGCATGCGCAGGATGGCCTGCCGAATCCGTGGCAGATCGTGCTCTTCCTGGCCGGTGCCTTCACGGGGTACGCGTTGCTCGCGGTGATCGTGCGCTCGCTGTTCGAGCGGGTTGCGCCCGCACCGATACCGCTCAATGCATGGCAGGGAGTCCACGTGCTGCCACTTGGCGCGGTGTTCGCCCTGGCCCTCGCCTCTGCCGAACTGGTGGGGTACCCGGTTGCGTGGTTCACCAGCGGCATGGCCCTCACCTTCGGTTATCTCGGCACGTTCGCGTGGGTGCTGCGGATCGTCGAGGCGCGTCGCGTGGCGAAGTCGGGTGGCACGTGAGCGCCGACCAGCTGCGTCGGCTCGCCGATGCCGGCGATCCGCTGGTGCTCCCGGGCGTCTACGACGGCCTGTCCGCGCGACTGGCGACCCAGGCCGGGCTGGGCGCCCTGGTGGTGTCGGGGTATTCCGTGGCGGCGTCCCGGTTGGGCCTGCCGGACTTCGGCTACCTCACCCAGACCGAGATCACCGATGCCGCACGCGATCTCATCGCCGCCGTGCCCGGCGTGCCCGTGATCGTGGATGCCGATACCGGCTATGGCAATGCGCTCTCGGCCGCCCGTACGGCCAGGCTGCTGCACCGGGCAGGGGCCGCCGGCATGCTGCTGGAAGACCAGGAGTGGCCCAAGCGCTGCGGCCACATGGACGGAAAGCGCATCGTGCCGCGCGAGGAGTGGCTCGCGAAGATTCGCGCGGTCGTCGACCTGCGCGAGGAGGGCATCGACCTGTTCCTGATCGCGCGCACCGATGCCCGCGGGCTCGAGGGCCTCGACGAGGCGATCTCCCGTGGTCGCGCGGCTGCCGAGCTGGGCGCCGACGCGGTGTTCGTGGAGGCCCCGCTCGATCGCGATGAGCTGCGCCGCATCGGGTCCGAGCTCGCGGGTTGCCGGCCGGTGGCCAACATGGTGGAGGGGGGGAGGACCCCCATCGTGCCCACGGCCGAACTCGCCGGGATGGGGTTCGGCATCGTGCTGTGGGGCATCAGCGGCATCCTCGCCGCCGGCCATGCGCTGCGCGAGGCCTACGGTGCGATCGCCGCGACGGGGTCGGGGCCCGATTCCGCGACGCTCATGACCTTCG
>JBIIJJ010000052.1:0-9312 GCA_044233875.1 Miltoncostaeaceae bacterium
CCCGGAAGTCACGATGGAGGAAAGGCGTCGAATGGCGACAGAGGCCCAGGGCGGGACGATCACCGTCACGGATAACCGGACCGGTCAGACGTACGAGTTCCCGATCACGGATGGAACGATCCGCGCGACGGACCTGCGCAACATCAAGGTCTCGGATGATGACTTCGGCCTGATGACCTACGACCCGGCGTTCATGAACACCGCGTCGTGCCGCAGTGCCATCACCTACCTCGATGGCGACAACGGGGTGCTGCGCTACCGCGGCTACCCCATCGAGCAGCTCGCCGCCGAGAGCACCTTCCTCGAGGTCGCCTGGCTGCTCATCCACGGCGAGCTTCCCAGCGCCGCGGAGATGGAGTCGTTCAACAAGGACATCGCCGACCGCATGTCGGTCGACCCGTCGGTGGGCGCATCCATCAAGGCCTATCGCCAGGACGCCCACCCCATGGGCGTGCTCGAGGCCGGCTTCGGCCAGCTCTCAACGCTGAACCCCGAGGCCAAGGAAGTCGAGAGCGACCCGGAGCGCATGGACGCGCTCTACAACACCATCGCCAAGATGCCGACCATCGGCGGACTGGCCTTCCGGCACAACCAGGGCAAGGACCCCGTGGCGCCGGATCCCTCGCTCGACTACTCCACCAACATCCTCAAGATGTTCTTCGGGGCCGACTACAACCCCGACCCGCGCCTGGTGCGGGCCCTGGACATCCTGCTCATCCTGCATGCCGACCACGAGCAGAACTGCTCCACGTCGACGGTGCGCAGCGTGGGCTCGTCGCAGGTCGACCCGTACTCGGCCGTTGCGGCCGGCATCGCCGCCCTCTACGGCCCGCTGCACGGCGGCGCCAACGAGGCAGTGCTGGTCATGCTGCGTGAGATCGGCTCCAAGGACAACGTGCCGGAGTTCGTGGAGAAGGTGAAGAACCGCGAGGCCCTGCTCATGGGCTTCGGTCACCGCGTCTACAAGAACTACGACCCGCGGGCCACCATCATCAAGAAGGCCTGCGACGACGTGTTCGAGGTGACGGGCGTCAACCCGCTGCTCGAGATCGCCGTCGAGCTCGAGAAGACCGCCCTCAGCGACGACTTCTTCGTGCAGCGCAAGCTGTACCCGAACGTCGACTTCTACTCCGGCCTCATCTACGAGGCGCTGGGCATCCCGAGCGAGATGTTCACGGTCATGTTCGCCATCGGTCGCGCACCCGGCTGGGTCGCCCAGTGGCTCGAGATGATCAATGACAAGGAGCAGAAGATCTCGCGTCCGCGCCAGGTGTACGTGGGCCCGGCCGAGCGCGACTACGTGGAGATCGGCAACCGCTGACCAGCGTGCGGCGCCCCTGCGGGGGCGCCGCCACCTGGCACCTGGGGAGCGCGCATGGCAGAGACGCCCGACAGCAGTCCCGCTCCAGACGTGATGGCGGCCTGGAACGAGGTGGTCGACCAGCTCGAGGACGCCCTGCCCCCTGAGTGGACCCGCTTCGCACGTGACTCGGCCGACACGGCCTGGATGCGGGCGATGCTCCTGCTCGATGCCCACGACCGGTTGGGTCGCCCCACGCCCACCGAGCACGTGGCCCACACATTGCACCACCTCGCCATGTCGAATAGTCGCGACGGCGAGGCCAAGGGCTGGGAGATGCTGCACGACAAGCGCCGCGAAGAGCGACGCAAGATGCTGCTGCTCATCGAGGAGCGCGGCCCCGCGCTGCTCGATGGAGACCCCAGGGATCTCTTCCACCGGTCCATCGTGCCGGTGGTCATCAGCACCCCCGACTAGCGGGGTGCGGTCGCGGCCGCGCGCAGGATGCGCGGCGGCAGCACCGCGGTGAGGTGGCCACCGCCGATGCGCGGCACCTCGAGCGCGATAACCGCCACACCGGGCCTCTTGAAGCCCACGTGCCCGCACCCGGTGAGGTCGTCGAGCGCGTAGGTAAGGCCCGGCTGATGGGTGCAGGCCAGCAGCACCCCGGCGTCGGGGTGCTCGATCATCACGTCGAGCAGGCCCGAGGCGGTCATGCCGGGTGCCAGCCGGTCGTCGTGCGTGAGCGGGCACCCTGCCGCAGCCGCCACGAGTTCGGCGGTCTGCACGCAGCGCACGAGCGGGCTGCTCACCACCACGTCGGTGCGAATGCCAAGTGCCACCAGCCCCCGCGCGGCCAGCCCCGCCCGCTCCAGGCCCTCGTTCGTGAGCCGCCGCGAAGCGTCGCCGCCGGGGTTGTCATCCTCGGCCACTCCGTGGCGCATGAGCACGAGGGTCCTCATGAGATGGGGGGTACCTGTCCCACCAGCAGGGCAGAGAACACCACCACCACCAGCGTGATTGCCACCTCCGCCCAGGCGTTCCTGCGTACGAGCGCGAGGGTGGCGGTGTTGGGCGGCCCGGTGGTGCGCCGCAGCGCCGACACTATGCGTCGCGACCTCAGGCCCAGCACGATGGCCACCGCCAGCAGGCCGATCTTCACGAGGATCGTCCAGCCGTAGGAGGTGTCCCAGAGGTCGTCGGGCGATGTCATCTGGCCGAAGGTGCGCACCACGCCGGTTGCCACGAGCAGCGCCACGGCGATCACGGCCAACGCCGAGAAGCGCGCCAGCGCAAGCCCACCCATCAGGCGCCCGCCCGCCCCGGCCACCTTCGGCAGTCGCAGCAGGTGCACCGCCACGATGGCCAGGCAGCCGATCCACGCGCTTGCCATGGCGGCATGCAGGGCGTCGACTGGAACCTGCACTGCCGGCATGGCGGTGGTCGACGCATGCCCCTGGGCCGAGATGGTGCCGAGCGCCACCAGCGACGTGGCCAGCATGATGAGCATGGGCCAGGTGCCCCCGTTGGCATCCCTGGGCTCGGGGGCCGCATCGGTGCGGTATTCGACCAGGAACCTCCACACGCCGAGTGCGAACAGCACGAACAGCGCGAGGGTGCGCACCTGCAGCAGGTCACCGAACCGGGTATCCGCCAGTACGCGCACGATGCCCGCGGGGTCGGCCAGGGCCCCCCACACCGATGTACCAAGTGAGCCCGCGGTCTTCACCACCAGCACCGCGGCCTCACCCACCAGGGCCACCAGCGCCAGCGCCCCGAAGCCGATCCACCAGCTGTCGCGGCTCCAGGCCAGCGACGTGTCGCGCTGGTCGTCGGGCATGCGCGGCGGGGGTCGCCATGCCCATCCCCAGATGAGCAGCCGGAACGTGATGAGGGCCACGAGCCCGCCGATGCCCACCAGCTCGATCCACCGTGCGGTCACCGCCCACGCCGAGGTCTCCGTGGGGCCGGTGCCCCCGCCGGGGCCACCCAGGTACGGCGGGGTGATGGGCACGTCGCCCACGGCGAACACGCTCGCCCCGGGGATGATGTGGCCGTCGGGCGACACCACCCGCCAGCGCACGGTGTACGTGCCGGAGGCAAGCCGGGGAGCCACCGGCACCTCGACCACGGCGGCGTCGGCGGCAAGTACGCGGCCCGGGCCGTTGGATGCAGGCACGCCCGTGGCGTTCACCACCGTGAGGTCGTCGGGCCGCAGCAGCTGGACGGGCTCCGAGAACCGGATGGTCACGCGGTCGGGCCCGCCGGTGAGCCGCTGGCCGTCCGACGGCGTGATCTGCTGCACCACGGCGTGCGCATGGGCGCGCTGCACCGGCAGGGCGACTGCCGCGATGCAGGCGATCAGGGCCGCGAGGACGACGATGGATGCACGGCCGGGGAATCGCACGGTTCCGCAGGCTAGCCTGCTGCCGTCAGGCCGAGAACGTGGGGGATGCAGGTGAGCGGGATCGTCGAGGGCAAGCGCGCCCTGGTGGTGGGCGTGGCCAACAAGCGCAGCATCGCGTGGGCCATCGCGCGCAGGCTCGACCAGGAGGGCGCCCGCGTGGCGCTGACGTTCCAGGGAGAGCGCGTGGAGAAGGACGTGCGCAAGCTGGCCGATGAACTGGGCAACGGCCCGGTGCCGCTGCTGCCGCTCGACGTCACCGACGACGCCCAGGTGGACGCCGCCGTGGCCGGGGCCGCCGAGGCGCTCGGGGGCATCGACATCCTCGTGCACGCCGTGGCGTTCGCGAAGGCCGATGACCTCGGCGGGCGGTTCATGGACGTGTCGGATGACGGCTTCGCCATGGCCCTCGACATCTCGTCGTGGTCGCTCAAGCGCCTGTCGGAGCGCGTGGAGCCCCACATGCGGCAGGCCGGTGGCGGGGCCATCGTCACCCTCAGCTACGTGGCCGCCGAGCGTGCCGTGCCCGGCTACAACGTGATGGGCATCGCCAAGTCCACGCTGGAGTCGATCGTGAGGTACCTGGCCTGGGACATGGGCCCCGACAACGTGCGGGTCAATGCGCTGTCGGCCGGCCCCGTGCGCACGCTTGCGGCGCGGGGCATCCCCGGCTTCGGTGACATGGTCGACAACGCCATCGAGCGCTCGCCGCTGCGCCGGGCCATCGACGCCGACGAGGTGGCCGACGCCGCGCTCTTCCTGTGCTCGGACATGGCCCGCGCGGTCACGGGCGAGACCCTGCACGTGGACGCCGGCTACCACGCCATGGCCATCTGAGCAGCACCATCCGCATCGGCGTGATCGCCGATACGCATGTGGGGGAGGTGCTGCCGGAGCTGCCGGCGGGCGTGGCCATCGCATTCGAGGGCTGCGATCTCATCCTGCACGCGGGCGACATCACCTGCCTGTCGGTGCTCGAGCAGCTCGGCGAGATCGCACCCGTGGTGGCCGTGCAGGGCGATCACGATCGCCTGGCCGGCATCGACCTGCCGCGTGAGCGCGTGGTGGTGGTGCGCGGGCGCCGGATCGGCCTGATGCACGGCCGGCGGTCGCGTGCCATCGAGGTGCCCGCCGCCGGCATGAGCCTGGCCCGCCGCCGCGCGGTGCTGCTGGGCCTGCATCGCCACATGCGCCGGCGCCTGGGACCGGTGGACCTCATCGTGCACGGCCACCTGCACATGCCCGTGGACACCCGGGTGCGTGGAACGCGGGTGTTCTCGCCGGGCGCCGTGTACATCCCGGAGGAGCGCGACGCCAGCGAGCGCACGGGGGTGAAGGGGCGTGCCTACCTGCGGTTCCGGTCCACGATGACCGACGACGAGCGGGCGTCTGCCGTGGGCATCGTGGATGTTGGCCCCGGGGGGCTTGTGACCCGCCGGGTGCTGCTGCGTGATGTCCGGACCCCCGGCTAGGTTTACCCCCAGCGGACGACCCCTACGCGGGAGGGCTGCCGAGATGACCGCAGAAGTCGCCTACCAGTTCCGGAACGCCCACGAGGAGCTCGAGCGCGCCATGGCCGACTACCTGGCCGTATCGCGCGGATCGCACCTCTATGCCGATGCCGAGGCGCATGCCGCCGCCGAGCAGAAGGCGTGGGAGCGCATGATGACCCTGCGCGATCGCGCGGACGCCGCCGCGACCGTCTAGCAGGGAACCTCCACCACCACCGTCGTCCCCGCACCCGGGGACGACTCGAGCGCGGCCGTGCCCTCGACAAGGGCCACACGCTCGCGGATTCCGGTGATCCCCAGCCGGTCGGTGTGGGCCGCGGTATCGAAGCCCGCGCCGTCGTCCTCGATGACCACGCGCACCCGGCCCGGCCTGCGGGTCACCAGCACGCTTGCATGGCGTGCCCCCGAATGGCGCTGGATGTTGGTGAGGGCCTCCTGCACCACGCGGAACAGGGTGATCTCGATCTCCTCGCCCAGCCCGGGCAGGTCCTCGATCGCCACGTCCACCTCGATGCCGGGATCCACCCGCAGGCGGTCGGCCTGGCGTTCGATGGCGCTGGCCAGCCCGTGCTCTGAGAGGCCCGACGGCCGCAGGCGCAGGGCGAGGTCGCGCAGGGCGGTGGTGGCCTCGGCAAGCGACCTCCGGGCATCGGCCAGCTGCTCCTGACCAGCCTCGTCCACGTGCTGCTCGAGGGCGCGCAGCTCGAGCGCCACCGCCGTGAGCAGCTGGCCGGTCTCGTCGTGCAGTTCACGTGCAACGCGGACGCGCTCGGCCTCCTGCGCGCTGATCGCCCGGCGGTGGCCCTCGGCCGCGGCCTCCTGCCGCTCGCGCGCCGCGGCCAGGGCGGCCGACTCGGTGAGGCGGGCCCGTTCCTCCGCGGCGGCACGGGCGTTGGCGATTGCGCTCGCGGCCTGGGCGGCAAGCACGAGCGCCAGCCGCTCATCATCTGCCGTGAAGGGCCCGTCCTCGCGGTCGGTGAGGTACAGGTTGCCGAACACGGTGTCGCCCAGGCGAACCGGCACGCCGAGGAACGTGCGCATGGGCGGGTGCCCCGGCGGGAAGCCCGACGATGATTCGTGGCTGCCGATCTCGTCCACCCGCAGCGGCCGGGCGTCGTCGATGACCCGGCCGAGAAGGCCGCGTCCGGCGGGAAGGCGCCCGATGTTCGTGGCCGTCAGGTCGTCGATGCCGGTCCACAGGAACCTGGCCAGGCCGCTGCCGTCCGGCTCCAGCACCCCGAGCGCGGCATAGCGGGCACCCACCACGCGCCGGGCCGACTCCAGCAGGCGCCGGAGCACGGTCTCCAGCTCGAGCCCGCTGCCGATCGAGAGACCGCTCTCCACCAGGAGCGATGTTCGCTCAACGGCACGTGCGCCGGCGATGCCCACCCCCGCCACCAGTGCCAGGCGCGCCAGCGGTTCGGCCAGCGCGGGGTCAAGCACGCGCCCTTCGCCTGCCCGCACCACGAGGGCCGTGGTGCCGGTGCCGCCGGGGCCCACGCCTGCGGCGAGCGCCGTGATGCCGTCCCGCCCGGCCTCCTCGGCCGGCCGCCCGGCCTGCACCGTCGCGCGGGCCAGCAGGGCGTCGGGCCCCGTGGCGTCGGCCGGCACCAGCACCGCGCGCACACCTCCGGTGAGCGCCATGGCCTCTGCGCACACCGCCTGCTCGACGGACTGGGGCGTGGCGCCCCCGGCCACGAGGCCCCAGAGGCGCGCGAGTCCGCGGTCCTGCTCGGCGGGCTCAGCCCGCGTCGCCACGCTCGCGCGCCGCCCGCTCGGCGGCCCGCTCCTCCTCGGCCTTCACCATGTCGGCGAACCTGTTGATGATGTCGTCGGGCACGGGGCCGTCCGGGGGCTCCTCGATCTCCAGGTACGGGCGAGGCCGCTCCGATGCCGCGCCGGCGCCATCCCCTGCGCCTGGGGCCTCGGCCACGGCCTCGGTTCCATCGGCCGCGACCTCGTCAGCCAGACCCTTGTGCTCGCCGGTGGCGGCGAGGTCGTCCTCCGCGATCACCGCCAGCTCGCCCGTGGCCTCGATGGCGCGAACGTCCGCTTCCGGCTCCGGCTCCGGCTCGGGCTCCGGCTCGGGCTCGGGCTCCGGCTCGGGCTCGGGCTCCGGCTCCGGCTCAATCGGTTCGCCGAGTGCGCCAACGCTCGCGCCCAGCGGGGTGACGGTTTCATCGAGGATGCCCGGGGCCGCCTCGGCCGGCAGCTCCGGCATCGGAACCTCGCCAACTTCCACGCCATCGTCCTCGATGACGATGCGGTAGCGGTCGACGTGCGGTGCGTGCACGAAGAGGATGCGCCGCCACTCGTCAGCGCCCGCCTGCTCGGCCGATCCGCGGCTGCGGAAGCGGCCCACCTCGCTGCGCTGTGCCTCGGCCGGACTGCCGGGCACGCCCACGACTGCGACGAGGAAGCGCTTTCTCAGAGCCATTGACGCCATGCTACCCGCTGCCCTCCCGGCGCCGGGGCCACCCGGGGCGCTCCCCGATACTCTGGAGAGGTGAGTTCAGGTCCCTTCCGGCACGTGGTCGCGTGCATCGACGACTCCCCCGCAACCGAGTCCGTGGTGCGGCTGGCCCAGCAGGTGGCCGCAGGCGGGGCGACCATCTCCGTTACGCATGTGCTCGGTGGTCCGCCATTCAGCGAGTCGTTCCTGGCCGCGATCGGCACCGCTTTCGGCGGTTCGCCCCTGGGGGACAACAGCGGAGCGCACCGCGAGATCGCCGAGGGCCTGCTCGAGGCCGTGTGCGATGGCGTGCCGGGGGCCCAGCCGGTGCTTCTCGACCCGCACGACGCCGACTCGGCACCCGACGCCGTCGTGCGCTGGGCGGAGGACAACGACGTCGACTGCATCGTGGCGGCGTCGCATGGCGACCCGCTCACCCGCGCGGTCAAGCTGGTGGGCTCGTTCAGCGCCCACCTGGCCCGCCACGCGCCGTGCCCCGTGCTGCTGCTGCCGCCGGGCACCACCGCCACCGACGCGGATTAGCCGTCGCGTGGCGGGCGGGGGAAGAACCCGCTCGTGCGCCTTACGTAGTCGGCGTAGCCCGGACGGCGCTGCTCGATGTCCTTCTCCAGCAGCCCGGCCCCCGAGACCTTCATGAGCAGCACGGTCATGAGCACGGGGCCGATGAATCCCCAGGCACCGGCGCCGCTCTCGGCGGCGATGAGGAAGATGCCCCACCACACCATGAAGTCGCCGAAGTAGTTGGGGTGGCGGGTGTATCGCCACAGCCCGGTGTCGAGCACCTTTCCGCGGCTGTCCGGATTGGCCCTGAACCGCGCCAGCTGCCAGTCGCCTATCGACTCGAAGGCGAACCCGATTGCCCATGCCACCACGCCCGCCACCGCCAGCAGGCCCAGCCCGCGTGATGGCACGGCGCCCAACTGCACGGGCAGCGACACGACCCACATCAGAACGCCCTGCAACAGGAAGACGCTGACGAGGCTGATGATCCAGAAGTTGGGCCCGCGGCGCTGCCGCATGGCGGCGTAGCGGAAGTCCTCGCCCTTCCCGGCGTTGCGGATGAACAGGTAGGCCGACAGGCGCAGGCCCCATACGGCCACCAGCACGAGCATGAGCAGTCGCCGGCCCTCGTCGCCGTCGCCGGCCACGAATGCCGTGATCGCCACGGCCACGAAGCCCAGTGGCCATACGGGGTCGATCACGCTGGCATCGCGCAGCACGACGCTGATGAGCCAGGTGAGGGTGACCAGCGCCACGATGACGATGGCCGAGGTGAGCATGAGTGCGCCGTATCCGATGTGGGGAGAATCGCACGCCCAACACGGTTACGCTCGGCCAATGGAGCCTTGGTACATCAGATTGGTTGAAGACCACGACCTGCCGCGCCCGCTGCTGCTCGCGGCCATCCGCGCCCGGGTGGGCCTGCGGCTGCGACGCGAGCGCCGGGGCGGCACCGACGCCGTGAGCCAGCGCCAGCGGGCGCTCCGCCAGCGCCTTGCCGCCGCCCCCGTGGCCGTGCGCACCGACGCCGCCAACGAGCAGCACTACGAGGTGCCCCCCGAGTTCTTCGAGCTGTGCCTGGGGCCGCGCCTCAAGTACTCGTCGTGCCTGTTCCCGCCGGGAG
>JBIIJJ010000053.1:0-9043 GCA_044233875.1 Miltoncostaeaceae bacterium
TACCTCGAGGTGCGAAATGGCTCGGAGACGGGCGCGCCGGTGTACAGCGGCGTGCTGGTGCCCGGGGCCACTCGCACGTTCTCGTTCCCCGAGGCGGCCTGGGTACGCATCGGCACACCCGCGGCCATCGCCGTCACGATCAATGAGGAGCCCCTCCAGATCACCGGGGGCACCGGCACGTTCCTCATCACGCGTTCCGGCGCCGAGCGGCTGCCGGCGGGCTGATGGCGCGCGCCGCGCTCGTGGTGACCGGCACGGAGGTACTCGAGGGCCGCGTGCGCGACGAGAACGGTGCGATGGTCGCGGCGTCGCTCACGGCGCACGGCGTGACGGTCGAGCGCATCACGGTGGTGGGCGATGCCCTCGCCGACATCACCACCGCTGTCGAGGAGGCCATGCACTCGGGCGTGGAGTTGGTGGTGACCACGGGTGGGCTCGGTCCCACGCACGACGACCGAACCATGGATGCCGTGGCTGCGGCGACGGGACGCACCATGGAGCTCGATGAGGGGGCACTCGAGCTGGTGCACGCTGCGCTCGCGGCGGTTCCCGCACGGGCATCCCGTGAGGTCAGGGAGGCGGGAGCCCGCAAGCAGGCCACCATCCCCGCGGGCGCGACGGTGCTGCCCCCGGCCGGAACCGCCCCGGGGGCGGTGGTGGACGCCGGCCGATGCCTGGTGGTCGTGCTGCCGGGCCCGCCGTGGGAGTGCGCGGCGGGCTGGCATGAGGCCCTTCGCGTGGAGCGGGTGGCGCGCACGGTGGGGGCCTCCGCTGGGGCGGCGCCGCTCGAGCTGCGCATGGCCGGCATCGTGGAGTCGGAATTCATGGACGCCCTGCGGGTTCTCGACCCGGACGACCTCGGCCTCACGGTGGGGGTGTGCGCCCGACCCGGGGAACTCGAGGTGACGGTGCGACCCCCCGGCGCCGCGGCTGAGGGGTTCGTGGCGGGACTCGAGCAGGCATTCCCCGGGTCCATCTTCTCGCGCGATGGCGCGCGGGTTGAGGAGGTCGTGGCCCGCCTGCTGCTGCTGCGTGGGCAGGTTCTCGGCACCGCCGAGTCGTGCACCGGGGGCATGATCGGTTCCCGCCTCACCACCGTGACCGGCGCCAGCGCGTGGTATGCGGGCGGGGTGGTGTCGTACTCGAACGAGGTGAAGGAGTCCGCGCTGGGCGTGCCGGCGCACCTCCTCCGAGACCACGGCGCGGTGTCGGATGCGGTTGCCGGCGCCATGGCCACGGGGGCGCGTGAACGGCTGGGGTGCGACTGGGCAATCGCCGTCACGGGCATCGCCGGTCCGGATGGGGGCACGCCCGACAAGCCCGTGGGCCTGGTGTACATCGGCATTGCCGGCCCAGATGGCGTGGGAGTACGCGAACTTCGCCTGCACGGCGATCGCGAGCGCATCCGGCAGAGGTCGTCGACCATCGCGCTGCACCTGCTGCGCGAGGCGCTCGCGGACTGACGCACACCCGTGCGAGTGCCGGCGTGGCGCGCGCGCCTCACGTTCGCGGGCGGGGAATAGCGTGGCCGCAGGAAGGAACGTCCGACGCAGATGCGAACATGTGTTCCATCACGCCGGGCGCGCACCTACAATCGTCCGGGTAGCACGGGAATCGACGGCCGCCGGGCGGCGGCACACAGGGGGAGCACGGTGGAGAAGTCCGAGGCGCTTGGTTCGGCAGTCGCGCAGATCGAGAAGCAGTTCGGCAAGGGCGCGATCATGCGGATGGGCGACATGCCCCTCGCCGACATCGACTACGTGCCCACGGGTGCGTTGCCGCTCGACATCGCGTTGGGAATCGGCGGCCTGCCACGGGGCCGCATCGTGGAGATCTTCGGCCCTGAGGCCTCGGGAAAGACCACGCTGCTCTACCACGTGATGGCGCAGGCCCAGAAGCGCGGTGGCCTTGCCGCGTTCATCGATGCAGAGCACTCGCTCGACCCGCAGTACGCCCGCCGCATCGGCGTGAACACCGACGAGCTCCTGGTGTCGCAGCCCGACCACGGTGAGCAGGGCCTTGAGATCGCCGACCTGCTGGTGCGTTCGGGATCGCTCGACGTGGTGGCCATCGACTCGGTGGCGGCACTGGTGCCGAAGGCCGAGATCGAGGGGGAGATGGGGGACACCCACGTGGGTCTCCAGGCCCGCCTCATGTCGCAGGCCCTGCGCAAGCTCGCCGGCACGCTCAACCGGGCCGGCACCATCTGCGTCTTCACCAACCAGCTGCGCGAGAAGATCGGTGTCATGTTCGGCTCGCCCGAGACCACTCCGGGTGGCCGGGCCCTCAAGTTCTATTCGTCGGTGCGCCTCGACGTGCGCCGCATCGAGAACCTCAAGGAGGGCGCCGAGGTCATCGGCAGCCGCACCCGCGTGAAGGTGGTCAAGAACAAGGTGGCCCCGCCGTTCCGGCAGGCCGAGTTCGACATCCTCTACGGCGAGGGAGTGTCCCGCGAGGGTGCGCTGCTCGACCTGGGCATCGAGTACGACATCGTGTCGAAGAGCGGGTCGTACTTCTCATTCGGGGATGACCGCCTCGGCCAGGGCCGCAATGCCTCACGTGCCTTCCTCATCGAGCACACGGACATCGCCGACGAGATCGAGCGGCGCATCCGAGACGCCTCGGGGGTCAACGCGGTCGATGACCTGCAGGTGGACCCCGAGACGGGTGAGGTGCTCGACGTCGCGCCGGTGGCCGATGAGGGGGCTGAGGCACAGGCCGCATAGGGGCTAGCATCCCGGCGATGCCTGGCTATCACCTGACCACCTTCGGGTGCCAGATGAACGCGCACGACTCCGAGAGGATGCGCGGTCTCCTGGCCACCCTGGGATATGAGGAGGCCCCGGACCGGGACGGGGCCGACCTCATCCTCTTCAACACCTGCACCATCCGTGGTTCTGCCGATGACCGCTTCATGGGGAACCTCGGCGAGGCCCGCCGCATCAAGCGGGAGCGGCCCGATGTCGTGGTGGCCGTGGGGGGATGCTGGGCGCAGAGCCAGAAGGAGGCCGTGTTCCGCGACTTCCCCTTCGTGGACATCGCATTCGGGCCGGGTGAGGTGAACCGCCTTGGCGAGCTGCTCGCGCGGGAGCGCCTGCAGGCGGTTGGGGCATTCACCTTCGATGGCCTCTTCAGCGGCGATCTGCCGTCGAGGCGCGAGCGGCCGTATCAGGCGTGGGTGCAGATCTCGGTCGGCTGCAACTGCGTGTGCTCGTACTGCATCGTGCCGTCGGTGCGGGGACGGGAGAGCAGTCGGCCCGCCGGGGCGATCCTCGAGGAGGTGCGCCGCCAGGCCGGTGATGGGGTGGTCGAGGTCACACTGCTCGGCCAGAACGTCAATTCATACGGGCGCGATCTCCCGCCGGATGAGCGCACCACGTTCGCCGAGCTCCTGGTTGAGGTGGCGGCCGTGCCCGGTATCGAGCGCGTGCGGTACACCAGCCCCCACCCCAAGGACATCCGCGACGACGTCATCGCGGTGCACCGCGACGTGGCCGAGGTGTGTCCGCACATCCACCTTCCGGCGCAGTCGGGTTCGAGCCGGGTGCTCAAGGCGATGCGGCGCACCTACGACCGCGCGCGCTACCTCGATCTGGTCGCGCGCATCCACGATGCCCTGCCCGGCATCGCGCTGACCACGGACCTCATCGTGGGGTTCCCCGGTGAGACGGACGCCGACTTCGAGGACACCCTCTCACTCGTGCGGGAGGTCGGGTACGACGGGGCGTATACGTTCGTGTACTCGCCGCGGCCGGGCACCGAGGCGGGGGAGAGCATGGACGACGACGTCCCGGCAGAGGTGAAGTCGGAGCGCATTGGCCGCCTGGTGGATCAGGTTCAGCAGACCGCTCGCACCCGGCTAGCGCGACATGTGGGCAACGTCCGCCCGGTGCTGGTGGAGGGGCCGTCGCGCACCGACGACACGCGCCTCAGCGGCCGCACGGGGCACAACGTGACGGTGAACTTCACCGGCGACGCGCCGGCGGGAACCGTCGTGCCGGTGCTCATCGAGACCTCCACGTCGACCACGCTCGGCGGCACACTGGCGCCCATGGCCGCGCCCGCGGGGCGCGCCTGACCAACGCACCGCAGGTGCTGGCCCTGTTCGGGCCCACGGCGACGGGCAAGAGCGCCATCGCCCACGCGCTGGCACGGGAGCTGGATGGAGAGGTGGTCGTGGCCGATCCCTTCCAGCGGTACCGGGGGCTGGAGGTCGCAAGCGACGCCCCCTCATCTGTTCAGCGGAGAGAGGTTCGCTACCACTTCGTTGGCGACCTCGGCCTGGATGAGGACTCCTCGGCAGGGTCCTACGCCAATGAGGCACATGCCGTCATCGATCGGGTGGTGCATGCCGGCCGCGTGCCGATCGTCGCGGGCGGCACCGGGCTCTATCTCAGGGCGGCGCTGTGCGAGATGCAGATGCGCGAGGCACCACCGCGGGAGGTGCGTGACTGGGCGGAGGCTCTCGCGGCCGATCCCCCGGCGGCCGTGGCCGAGCTCGAGGCCCGCGACCCGGCCGCAGCGCGCGTGGTGGACCCGGCGAACCCCCGGCGTCTGGCCCGGGCGCTGGAACGGGCCGCCACGGGAGACGACGGTGTTGCGGGCGACATATGGAGCGCGCCCCTGCGCCTGCCGACGCTGGTGGTGGGCATTGACCGACCCCGGGATGTGGTGTCCGACCTGATCAGCCGCCGCGTCGACCGGGAGATCTCAGATGGACTCGTCTGGGAGCTGCGCGCCGCCCTCGCGAACCCGTCCCTTTCCCGGGGGCCGGGGCAGGTGATCGGCATGCGCGAGGTTCGGCTGGTCGACTCGGGGGAACTGGCCGGGGATGACCTGCCCGAGGCCCTCGCCGCACGCACTCGGCGGCTCGCGCGCATGCAGCGCACGTGGATGCGCAGGATCCAGCCCGACTGCGTGATCGACCTGGGCGAAGCGCCGGCACGGGACGCAGTGCCTCGCATTGCCGCCCTGTGGCATAGCGCCCGGGAGGGCACGGGCTAGTAGCCTGCCGCACCGTGCCTGAAGGGATTCCATTCGAGAAGTGGCAGGGCCTCGGAAACCACTACGTGGTGACCGAATCGTCTGCGTGGCCCTTCCCGATCACGCCGGAGCGCGCGCGGCTCGTGTGCGACCCGAACTTCGGGGTTGGCTCTGATGGGATCCTCGAGGTCGTCACCTCGGGGGCCATCCCCGAGATGCGCGTGTGGAACCCGGACGGCAGCACGGCTGAGAACTGCGGCAACGGCATCCGGATGGTGTCGCGCTTCCTTGACCTCACGGGCCAGCTTCCCGCCGACGGGCGGGTGCTCACCGGCGCCGGCGAGGTGCAGGTGCAGGTGGATGGCTCCGTGGTGGCAGTGGACATGGGGCAGGCGGTGTTTCCAGCCGGCGAGGGGGTGGAGCCGCTGACCACCCAGGCAGGCGAGGTGACGCTGGCGGAGGTGTCCATGGGCAATCCCCATGCCGTCATCCAGCACGATGATCCCGATTCGGTGGTCGCCACCATCGGCCCACTGGTCGAGAACGACGCCCGTTTCCCGGACCGCACGAACGTGGAGTTCATCCGGCGCGATGGCCCCGGCGAGATCACCATGCGGGTGTGGGAGCGGGGCGCCGGAGTGACCATGGCGTGCGGTACCGGCGCATGCGCCGCGGCCGTGGCCGGGGTGCGGCTGAACGGTCTCGAGAGCCCCGTCACCGTGCACCTCGCGGGCGGTGACCTGGTGATCGACGTATCCGACGACCTCGGCGTGACCATGACCGGTCCGGCCGAGCCCATCTACGCGGGCCGCTTCTCGGCGGCCCTCATGTCACGACTGGAGGCCATGTGAGCACACGTCCCATCGGCGCGAAGCGGCTGGGCCTGCTGCCCCCGTACCTGTTCGCGGAGATCGAGCGCAAGATCGCGGCCAAGCGCGCGGAGGGCGTGGACATCATCTCGCTGGGCATCGGCGACCCCGACACCCCCACGCCGGACCTGATCGTGCGCCGCATGCAGGGCGCCGTGGCCGAGCCGGGTACCCACCAGTACCCATCCAATCGCGGGCGCCAGTCGTTCCGGGAGTCGGTGGCCGGCTTCTATGAGCGGCGCTTCGGCGTGAGTGTCGACCCCGAGCACGAGATCATCCCCGCGCTCGGGGCGAAGGAGGCCATCGCCAACCTCAACCTCGCACTCCTCGACCCGGGCGACGTCGCCCTGGCGAGCGACCCCGGCTACCCCGTGTACACAATGGGTCCCCTGCTCGTGGGCGCCGAGCCCGTGCCCATGCCGCTGGTTCCGGAACTGGGCTTCCAGCCCGACTTCGACGCCATCCCGGACGACGTGCTGGCGCGCACGCGGGTGATGTACCTCAACTATCCGAACAACCCCACGGGCGCGGTGGTGGAGGACGACCTGTTCGAGCGCGCGGTCGCCCTCGCCCAGCGGCACGGGTTCATCATCGTGCATGACAACGCCTACTCGGAGATCACCTACGACGGGTACGTGGCACCGTCGTTCCTCGCCACGCCCGGGGCGAAGGATGTCGGCATCGAGGTGTTCTCGCTGTCGAAGACCTACAACATGACCGGCTGGCGCAGCGGGGCCGTGCTGGGGAACCCGGATGTCATCTCGGCCTACTGGCAGCTGAAGACCAACCTCGACTCCGGCATGTTCGAGGCGGTGCAGGAGGCCAGCGTGGCGGCGCTCGACTCCGACCAGGCCGAGGTGCGTGCGATGTGCGAGGTCTATCGCCGGCGCCGGGACGTGCTCGTTGATGCCCTTCGCGCCATCGGGCTCGAGCTCACCCCGCCAAAGGGGGCCATCTACGTATGGGCACGCGTGCCGGACGGCGAGACGTCGGCCTCGTTCACGGAGAAGGTGCTGGAGGACGCCGCCGTGGTCATCTCGCCCGGCTCCGCCTACGGGCCGAGCGGCGAGGGCTTCGTGCGAATGAGCCTCACGGTCCCCGACGACCGCCTCATGGAGGCGGCCGAGCGCATCAGCCGTCTCGTCAACTCCTGACATCCAGTTCCTCCGGCTGAGCCCGGATGCCGTGGCCCCGCGTCGCGCGCATCCGGGCGATGCCGGGCTCGACCTCGCGGCGGCGGAGGGGGTGACCATCGCGCCGGGCGGCCGTGAGGCGGTGGCCACGGGGTGGGCGGTGGCGATTCCCCACGGAATGGCGGGGTTGGTCGTTCCCCGCTCCGGCAATGCCCTGAGGCACGGGCTCACGGTCGCCAACGCCCCCGGGCTCATCGATGCCGGTTACCGGGGCGAACTCAAGGTGATCCTCGTCAATCTCGGTTCCGAGGCGTTCGTCGTGGCTCCCGGTGACCGCGTGGCGCAGCTCGTGGTGGTGCCGGTATCGCTCGGTGCCGCGGTTGAGGTGGAGAGCCTGCCGGGGTCGGACGGCAGGGGAGACGGGGGCTTCGGCTCGACCGGGCGCTAGGCCCGCCGGCCGATCAGCTTTTCGCTGCGCTCTCCACGCGCGCGGCCCACGGCCACCTCGCGGGCGGCGTCCTCGAGCGAGTCGTCGAGCGGCTCGAGCAGTACTTCCGTGCCCGTGCGGTGGGCGAGCGCCCACTGCAGAAGCGTGTCGGCTACCCACGGATTGCGCGGGAGCAGGGGGCCGTGGAGGTAGGTGCCGATTGCCCGATCGCGCACCACGCCCTCCGTGCCGCTCTGGCCGTCGTTGCCGAACCCGGCGACCACGGCGCCGAACGGCGTGGCGCCGGGCCCCAGGCGGGTGCGGCCGGCGTGGTTCTCGAATCCGGCCACCTGGCGTGTCTCCCCACCGAGGGTGGCGTTGATGAGCACGTCGCCGATGAGCCGGGTGGGCCCCGCCACCGTCTCCGCGTCGAGCAGGCCGATGCCCGGCATCACAGAGCCATCCACGCCTACGTACCCGCGACCGGCCAGCTGGAACCCTCCGCACACGGCAAGCAGGGCGGCACCATCGTCCACCGCGGAGCAGATGGCGGCGCCCTTGGTGCGCGCGAGGTCATCGGCCACCACGGCCTGGTCGCGGTCCTGGCCACCACCGAGGTAGAAGAGGTCGTGATCGCCCGGCGTCACCTGGTCGCCGATGCCGATGGGCACGACCTGCAGCGTGAGCCCACGCCACTCGAGCCTGCGCTGCAGCACGGCGATGTTGCCCCGGTCGGCGTAGATGTTCATCTCCGCGGGGTAGAGGTGGCATAGGCGCACGGTGCGCATGGGGTCGGCCTTCATGCCGGCCTCCGCAGTCGCCACACGTGGCGCTCGGACTCGGGGCCGAGAGGTTCGCCCTTGAATCCGCCCGCCACCTCGACCACCTCGAGCCCGGCCAGCCCTGCGAGCACCGGGATCTCATGTGGGTCGTACATGTGAAGGTGGTGCGGGCGCTCGACCGTCACGCATGATCCGTCCGGTCGGATGCGGTCGACCATGATGCGCATGTGCACCTCGCCGGTGGGCGCGTCCACCTGCTCGAACATCGCGGTGTGCAGCAGCAGGTCGCCGCTGTCGCCATCCACCGTCTGACCGGTGTCGAGCAGCACCCCGACCAGATCGATCATTGCGGGGAAGTGCGGATGCGCCAGATCGAAGATCATCTCGCCGCCCGGCCGCAGGGCCTCTGCGGCGAGCTGCAGGCAGCGCACCTGATCGTCCCTCGACCTCAACAGCTGCAGGGTGTTCATGGGCACGATCACCATGCCGGCATCACACAGGGGCAACGGGTCGGTCATGGATCCCATCGACGGGTGCACCAGATGCGCCACGCCCGCCGCGCCGGCCCGCTCCACCAGCACCTCGAGCATCTCCGGGTCGGTGTCCACCGCCCAGACCTCGCAGCCTTCGAGCGCCAGGCGCACCGTGATGCGGCCGGCTGCGGCTCCGATGTCGCACACCGGTCCGCCCAGTCGGGCCGCATGGGCTTCCCAGAACCCGGCGTCGTCCTCGTAGTGGCCGTGCTCGGCCATGAATCCCCGCGCAGGGCTGATGGCGTCGGCCACGCGCTCAGCCACCTTCCCAGAACTCCCCGGCCGCACCGCGGGCCACGAGGTCGGCGCGTATCTG
>JBIIJJ010000002.1:0-31529 GCA_044233875.1 Miltoncostaeaceae bacterium
CGGAGCCCGTGGCCGCCTACGCCGACCTGGTCGAACGGGTCGCCGCGGCGTGAGCGGCGTCGGCCGTCCCACCACGGCCGAGCGCACCCTGCTCATCCGCGCGTGCGAGCTGGCCGCCCGCGGGCGCGGCACCGTGAGCCCCAATCCGTCCGTGGGCGCCGTCATCACGGCGAACGGCCAGGTGGTGGGGGAGGGCTGGCATGCGGGCCCCGGGCTGCCGCACGCGGAGCCCGTGGCCATCGCTGCTGCGGGTGATGCCACGCGTGGCGCCACGCTGGTGTGCACGCTCGAGCCCTGTTCGCACACCGGACGCACCGGGCCCTGCACGCAGGCCGTCATCGACGCCGGCATCAGCCGGGTGGTGATCGGTGCCCTCGACCCGCTCGAGCGCACGCGCGGTGAGGGAGTGAGGATCCTCCAGGCCGCGGGCATCGACGTGGCGGTGGCCGACGGAGAGGACGCCGTGCGGGCGCGCGAGGCGGCATCGCCCTTCCTCACCTGGGCATCCACCGGGCGCCCCGAGGTGCTGCTGAAGATGGCGGCGTCCCTCGACGGCCGCGTGGCCACCCGCACCGGCAACACGAGGTGGATCTCGGGGCCCGAGGCCAGGGCGCTGGTGCACCGCTGGAGGGCCGAGATGGACGCCGTGGCGGTGGGCATCGGCACGGCCGTGGCCGACGATCCCATGCTCACGGCCCGGGATGTGGAGATTCCCGAGGGGCGCGCGGCCCTGCGCGTGGTGCTCGACCCGCATGCACGGCTGCACCTCGATGCCGCGCTGCTCGGCAGCCTCGACGAGGCACCCGTGCTGGTGGTGGCCGGATCGGCCGCCGACCCCGGCCGCGTGGATGCCCTGCGGGCTGCGGGCGCGCAGGTGGACGTGATCGCCGCCGATCATGGTGCGGGCTTCCTCGAGGGCGCCCTCGATGCCCTGGGCGCCCGTGAAGTGCAGTCGGTGCTGGTCGAGGGCGGCCCCACGGTTGCCGGGGCCATGCTGGACGCGGACCTGGTGGACGTGCTCGCCTGGGTGGTGGCGCCCATGGTCATCGGTGGCGACGGCGCGCCCGCGGCCGCGCGCGGCACCGGTGCCGACCAGATCTCCGACGCCCCCAGGGTGAGGTCGCCCCGCGTGGAGCGCCTGGGTGACGATGTGCTGGTGATCGGCCGCCTGCGCCCGGTTCCGGCCGACGGCGCCTAGCCGCCGGCTCTATCCTGCGGCAGATGTTCACGGGACTCGTCGAGGAGTTGGGCACGGTGCAGGAGCGCGTGCCGAGCAGCGCCGGTGCGCGCATGGTGATTGCCTGCGACCTGGTGCGCGACGACCTGGCCATCGGCGATTCGGTGGCCGTGAACGGCGCGTGCCTCACGGTGGTCGACCTCCCCGACGGTGCGTTCGCCGTGGACTGCGTGGAGGAGACCCTCAGGCGCACGTCGGTGGGCGACCGCCATGCGGGTGACCGCGTGAACCTCGAGCGCGCCATGCAGCTGGGCGATCGCCTCGGCGGCCACATCGTGCAGGGGCACGTTGACGGCACCGGCACCATCCGCTCGTTCACGCCGGAGGGTGACGGCATGCTCATGTCGGTCACCGCCGACCCCGGCCTGCTGCGGTACGTGGTGGAGAAGGGCAGCATCACCGTCGACGGCGTGAGCCTCACGGTTGCCAGCCGCCAGCCCGACGGCTTCACCATCGCGCTGATTCCCCACACCATGCAGGCCACCACGCTCAGCGCCGACGCCGTGGGCCGAAGGGTGAACCTCGAGGCCGATGTGCTGGCAAAGTACGTGGAGGCGCTCGTGCGCCCGCACCTCGACGGGGGAGGCCCCTCCTGAGCACCCAGACCACGCCCTTCTCGTCCATCGAGGAGGCCATCGAGGACATCCGCGGCGGCCGCATGGTCGTGGTGGTCGACTCCGAGGACCGCGAGAACGAGGGCGACCTCGTCATCGCCGCGCAGTTCGCGACGCCCGATTCCGTGAACTTCATGATCACGCACGGCCGCGGCCTGGTGTGCCTGGCGCTTACTGATGAGCGCTGCGAGCAGCTCGGCCTGATGCAGCAGGTCAAGCGCAACGAGACCCCGCTCGGCACGGCGTTCACCGAGAGCATCGAGGCCCGCGAGGGCATCACCACGGGCATCAGCGCCCCGGACCGATCGCGCACCATCATGGTGGCCATCGACCCGGAGTCGGGTGCGCACGACCTGGTGAAGCCCGGTCACGTGTTCCCGCTGCGCGCCAAGTCGGGCGGCGTGCTCGAGCGCGCCGGCCACACGGAGGCCGCGGTTGACCTTGCGCGAATGGCAGGCCTCATCCCCGCGGGCGTGATCTGCGAGATCATGAAGGACGATGGCGAGATGGCCCGTGTGGACGACCTCGTCGGCTACGCGCAGCAGCACGGGCTGAGGATGATCACCATCACCGACCTCATCGAGCACCGCCGCCGCACCGAGCGCCTCGTCGAGCGCGGTGCCGCCGTGCCGCTGCCAACCGAGTTCGGGGAGTTCACCGCGGTGGGGTACACCTCGCTGGTGGACGGCAAGCACCACATGGCCCTGGTGAAGGGCGAGGTGGCCGGCAAGCCCAACGTGCTGGTGCGCGTGCACTCCGAGTGCATGACCGGAGATGTGTTCGGCTCGCTCCGCTGCGACTGCGGCGAGCAGCTTCACGCGGCGCTCCGCATGATCCAGGCGGAGGGCGAGGGCGTGCTGCTCTACATCGCCCAGGAGGGCCGTGGCATCGGCCTCATCAACAAGCTTCGCGCCTATGAGCTGCAGGACGCCGGCCGTGACACCGTGGAGGCCAACCTCGAGCTCGGCTTCCCGGCCGACCTTCGCGACTACGGCATCGGCGCGCAGATCCTCGTGGACCTCGGCCTCAGCACCATCCGGCAGCTCACCAACAACCCCAAGAAGATCGTGGGCCTCGAGGGCTACGGCCTGCAGGTGGTGGAGCGGGTGCCGATCGAGGTGGAGCCCGGTGACCACAATGCCCGCTACCTGCAGACCAAGCGGGACAAAATGGGGCACATGCTCCACCACAACGGGCTCGACCTGGACGAGTCGCCCAACGGCTAGCGCCGGCGAGCAGACCCCGCTGACCTGCCGGAGAGACATGACGGCCATCATCCGCATCGTCGCAGTCACGGTTGGCCTGGTGGCCGTCGCCGCACTCCCGGCCCTGGCCGGGGCCGTCTGGGTCACCCCGGCGGCGGACATCTCATCGGCGCCGGAGTCGGCGTTCTCGGCTGCGGTGGTGGCAGCCACCGACGGGTCGGCGACCGCCGTGTAGCTCAATGATCCAGGCAGCGGGGTGGGCACGGTGCACGCGAGCCACCGCACCGGGTCGGCCTGGGGTGGCGACATCGAACTCGCGGGAGCCGACGCGTTGGCGCGCCCGTCGGTGGTGGTGGATGGTGACGGCGTCGTCACCGCCGCATGAGCGCGCCAGACCGGCAGCACCACGGTGGTGGAGGCCAGGCGGCGCACCTCCAGCGGGTGGGGCGCCACCGAGGCGATCTACTCCGTATCCGGCAGCCAGGCGATGGGTGTGCAACTGGGCGTCGATGGGCGCGGGGTGGTGACCGCCGTCTTCAACGACCCAACGAACAATCCGCCCGGGTTCGCGTGGTTCTATGAGCACGCGGGGGGCGCCTGGCGGATGCAGGAGGGCCTCAGCGTCGGCCTGCCGGACGAGTTCCGCGTGGCGCAGAACTCCGCAGGCCGCATGGCGGTGGTGTGGACGCAGGGTGGATCGGTGCACCTGATGCAGTACGCCGATGGCAACGTCGGCACGTTCGGGCCCATCAGCGGATCCGGCACGTCCGTCACGGTTCCTGATGTCGTGATCGACGGCGATGGCACCGCAACCGCCATCTGGGATGCACCCGCCGGCGGCGGTGTGAAGGAGGTTCGCTGGAGCCGGTCCCCGTGGGGCACGCTGCCGGGGCCGGCTGCCGGGCTGGCGGCTGCGGGCACCAGCACGGATATCCGCCCCGTCGCGGCCGTCGACCCCGCAGGCGTCGTGACCGCGGTGTGGACCGACTCGGCCGCCCTTGACACGAGGGCATCCCGTTTCACCGTGGGCACGTGGTCTGCCCCGGTCAGCCTCGGGCCGTCTTTTGATTCCTACCCGGACGTCACAGTGGACCCGCGGGGCGTGGTGACCGCCGCATGGACCGGTGAGGACGAGCGCGGGGACAGGGCCTTGCGCACGGCGCGCTTCACCGGGTCCACGTGGGGCACCGCCACCACCCTCGGTCGCCCAGGCGTGGCCGCCGGGTACAACGTCTTCCTGGCCGCCGATCGGCACGGCGGCGTCACGGCCGTGTGGGATTCGGTCTACGACGACAACTTCGGCTCTCCTCTCTTCCAAGTGCAGTCGCAGCAGTTCGCGAGCGCACCGGGTGTGCCCACGGGCGCCGCGGCGGTGGCCGGTAACGCCGCCGCCACGGTGTCGTGGGTGCGCCCCGCGCGCGACGGGGGGGTGCCCATCACCTCGTACGTGGTCGCTGCCTCGGATGGCCGGTCCGGCTGCACCGCCACGGCCCCGGCAACCTCATGCACCGTCACGGGTCTCACCAACGGCGTGGGCTACACGTTCACCGTGCGGGCAGTGAACGCCGCCGCCACGGGCGAGCCATCCGGCCCCACGGCCACGGTGGTGCCCAGCGTCCCGCCGGGTGTGTCGCTCGCCGCGACGCTGCTGCCCTCGCGCACGCGCCTGGTGAGCGGGCAGTCGATGCGCCTGGGCATTCGGGCGGCCAACTCCGGTGGCGCCGTGGCGGCGTCTGCGCGCTCCTGCGTGCGCCTGCCCGCGCAGCTGCTTGTCACCCGGGCTCCGGGCGCCCTGCGTTCGGGCGGCAGCGTGTGCTTCAACATCGGCTCAATTTCCGCTGGGCAGTCGGTGACGCGAACGCTGGTCGTGCGGGCGGTGAGCACCCGGCTCGTGACGCGGCGCATCACCGGCACGGTGACCGCTCAGGCTGCATCTGCGGCGCAGGCCCCGCCCCGTACGGTGCGCATCGCTCCGCGTCACAGGGCACCGCGCGTCACTGGGTAGGTGTTCTCTCCGTTGCGTCGCTAGCGCAGCTCCATCACCTGGCCATCGGGCCCCACGGCCACTGCGGCCGCGTGATGGGCGGCGAGAAGCACGCGCCCCTGCTCCGGCCCCGCGAGGATGACCGCCTTGGTGAGCGCCTCGGCCAGCCACGCCTGAGGGGCAATGACGCTGACCTGGCTGACCTCCGCTGCGGTGGGCAGGCCGGTTGCGGGGTCGAGCAGGTGGTGGGCCTCTGTGCCATCTGCGCGCACCCAGCGGCGCTTTCGCACCCCGCTGGTGCACAGGGCACCATGGCGCAGCGTGATGCGGGCCACGGATGGCAGGTCGGGACCATCCGGGTGGTCGATTCCCACCCGCCAGTCGCCTGAGGGCCCCGCGCCGCGGCAACGGATGTCGCCGCCCAGGTTCACCAGTACGCCGAGGGCCCCCCGGCGCATCACGCCTGCGGAGACCATGTCGGCGGCCAGGCCCTTTCCGATGCCCCCGGCGTCGAGCTGTCGAGCGCGCGGAATCGTGATGCAGCCGGGCGGGGCATCGACCACCAGCGTCGGGCCCGCGGGGCGCACCACCGGCGACAACGTCACCCGGGCCGTCGGGGCTGACGGTGGCGTGAGCAGTCCGTGGTCGCGGTCGTACCCGAGCGCCACGATGTCGCTGCCCATCAGGGCATCGAAGCGTCCGCCCGTCAGCGCCTCGGCCCTGAGTGCCCGGCGGGCGAGGGCGCGGGTCTCGGGCGAGACCGGTTGGGGAGTGCCCGCCGTGGCGTTTGCGCGGCTCACCTCGCTCTTGTCATCGAAGCGGGTCCACAGGGCCTCGAGGCGCCGCACCTCGCCCACTGCCCAGTCCGCATCGCCCGGGTGCCCGCCCACCACGATCACGTGGCAGTCGGTACCCATGGCCCGGAAGCGGATCTCGTGGCTCATCGCCTCACGGGAGCATCATGACCACCCCCGCCGCGACGACGGGGGTGGTCATGCCCTGGCTCAGGACTGCTTGGAGTTCGAGTCGTCCGAGGCGTCCTCGCAGTCCTGCACGGAGCTGCTGCTCGGGCCAACGCACACCTCGAAGTAGGTGGTGCTGCCCGACTCGCCGCCGGCCTGCACGTCCACGTACTCGGAGCCGTTGTTGGCGCTGACGCCGGCGGAGGCGCCGCCCCACTTGCCCCAGCCGCCACCACCGCCGCCGGAGCTCGTGACCTTGTAGCCCTGCGACTCCAGCTGCGACTGGTAGTCGGACACCACCGCCTCGGGGGTGGTGCCGCTGATCGAGAAGCGGTTGTACTGGGCACCGCTGCGCTGGGCCGACTGCAGCTCGGTGGCGCCGGCGGGTGCCGTGAGACTCGCGGCGCTGCTCCCGGGAGCCGGGGCCTGCGCGGCCGTGCTGGTCGCCGGGGCGGCTGTGGTGGCCGGGGCCTCCGTGGTGGCCGGCGGGGCGGTCTCCGTGACCGTGGCGACCGGGGTTGACTCGTCCGATCCGAAGCAGCCCGCGAGGGCGATGGTGCTGAGTGCGACGAGCGAGCCTGCGGCGATCTGGCGCTTCATGTTGACTCCGTTGGGGTAGTTGGGGGCTTCAAGACCTTACGCCTTGCCACGGCGCGGTGTGCCGCGGGGCCCTATGCGGGCCGCGGGCAGCGTGGGTGCATGGGTATCCTGCCGCCCGATGTGCGACCTGTCGTCCCCCACATGACCCCGTCGCGCGGCTGGGCCACATGGGGCGTCCACGTGGTGCTGCTCGCCGCCGCGTTCGCCCTTGCAGATGCCCTCTCGGCGCTCACATCGGGCCCGGGGAGCGGGGTGGCGGGTATCTGGATCCCCGGCGGCATCGGCCTTGCCGGCCTGCTGCTGGGCGGTCTCGGCCTGTGGCCCGCGCTGGTGATGGGCGGCCTCGTCTCCGCTCCGGCCTATGGCGCCCTGGGCGCTGCGACCGTGCCGATCGTCCTTGCCAACACCGTCGCCGTGCTCGTCGCCGCATGGGCGATCGGTCGTGCCCGCACCGATCTCCGCCTGGGGCGCCTCGGGGACGTCGCGCGGTTCGGCATGGGGTGCCTCGTGGGTGGAGTGCCCATGGGGCTTCTCGGGGTGGCCACGCTGCTGGCGCTCGGTGGCACCGAGGAGGGCCCCACCGGCAGCGTGGTTGCGCTGTGGGTGCTGTCCACGGTCACGGGGCTGGTGGTTGTGGGCGGTGCCCTCACCGTGCTCGTGCGCAGGTGGCGCGACCCGGTGCCCGGGCTCCGCCGCCTCGAGGTGGCGGTCGGCCTGCTGGCCGCGGCGGGCCTGTCCGCCGCGGTGTTCCTGCAGGAGTGGGGCGGGCTCACGCTGGTGCTGCTGCTCGTCACTGCGCTCGTCGCCGGGCGGGGCGGGCCCCGTGGGGCGGCGCTGGCGTCGCTCGTGGTCTTCGGGTTCGCCGCCGCGAGCGTGGTCGGCGGCGGCGGCCCGTTCGGGGGCGACGACCTCATCACCCGCTCGCTGTCGTACCAGACCGCCGTGCTCGTGATGGCGGTGGGCCTGCAGGCGATCGGGGCGCTTGGCTCGGGCGAGCGCGGCGCGGTGCCGGACACGCCAACGCCCGGCCTGGTCGTGGGGCTCCTCGTCGGCGGTGGCGTCGCGCTGGGGTTGAGCGAGGCGATCGTCACGCCCGAGGTCATCCTGCTCGTGCCCAAGGCGCAGGTGACGCTGGTCGGCGCGCTGGTGGCCCTGGTGGTGGTTGCAGGCGCACTCGTGGGCACGGGGCTGCGCGGGCACCTGACCGCCCTGCGTGGCGCTGCCATCGGGTGGTGGGCCACGGCCCTGCTCGCCGGCGTCGCCCTGTTCGGTGCCGAGGAACTGTTCCTGATGTCGCTCACCTACACGGATGTGACCCGTGCCATCGTGCTGGCCAGCATCGCACCGGTGATGCTGGTGATCGTCGGGATCGCCCGACGGGTCATCCCGTTGTCGGGCGCGGTGATCGGTGGCCTGGCCCTCGTGCTGGTGGGCTTCTATTCCATATCCCCGGGGGAGGGCTGGTTCACGGGCCTTGGAGACACCGGCCTGTGGCTGGGCATAGGGTCGTCGGCCTGCACGGCGATCCTGCTCCTGGCGCTCGTTGCCTGCCGCAGGCAGGTGGGTGCCGGGCCCACGCTGGCCGTCACCCTTGCGGCGGCCGCGGTCCCGGCGGCTGTGCTCTGCGCCGCACTGGGCGTGCTGCCGGGCCCCGCGCTCTGGGGCAACGAGCAGGCCCTGGGCGGCATCGTCTACGTGGGCATCGTCGGCACGCTCGTGCCGGTGCTCGTGGCCACATGGGCTGTGGTGCTGCTGGGTGCCACCCGGGTTGCCATGTTCGAGGTGCTGGTGCCGCCCATCGCCGTCGTCGCCGCCATCGCCTGGGGCGAGACCACCATGGGTGCGTTGCAGTTCGCGGGAATCCTCATGCTGCTCGCGGGCGTGGCGCTGGGCACCCGCGTGCATCTGTCAGCGCACGCGCACTAGCTACCCAAGGGGAATACGCACCGGCACGCCGCCGATGGAGCCCGTGTACGCCCGCTCGCCGCCCCGGGCCAGGTACAGGGTGCCGTCCCACGCGCCCGGTCCGTTCACCCTGAGCGTGCCCTGGAAGGTGCGGCCGTTGAAGCGCAGGGTGCCGGTGATGCCCACGCCCCGCACCGCGCTGAACCGCGAATAGGAGATGGCGGCGCCGAGCAGGTCGCGGGACCTCGCCACGCCTGCGCGCAGCCCGGGCAGCGCGGGCAGCCCCGCCTCGCTGGCGGCGTCCATGGCAAGCACGCCGTCCTGCACGGCGTACCGGGCGGCGTTCGCCACGCGGCCGGCGGTACCCCTCGCCCCGCTCGGGGATACCGCACTGAGGTTGGCGGGCGGCACGGGGATGGGCCGCGGCACCGGGGCCTCCCGGTTGCATGCCGCAGTGGACACCCGCCTGCCGTAGAGCAGGTTGCGCATCTGCACCTGCGCGCAGGAGTACTGGTAGAGCAGCGAGTGACCGGCGCCGGGCGCGACCACCAGCGCTGCGCCGGGGATACGCGCGGCCACGGCCTGGGCAGATGCCACCGGCGTGCGGAGGTCCTGTCCGCCATCGAGGAGGATCGTGGGAACGGCGGGAAGGGCGGGCGTGCCCAGCGGGTCGGTTGCGGCCTCAGGCCACTGCGTGCACGACTCGGCGTTCGATGCGGCCACGGCGTTGTCGATGCTGAACGGTGCGAAGGCGGCGGCACCCAGGGCCTCGGCGGCCGGCCGCACCATGCCGGGCCTCTGGGCGATGGGCGTGGCGGTGGTCCACGCCAGGGCCGAGTCGGAGCACACGGTGGCGTAGAAGAGCGCCGATGAGATCTCGGACGGCGGGGTGGGTGCGCCGCTGCCGGCCGTGAGCGTGCCGAGGCGCAGCATGGGCGCGGCGTCGCCGTTGCGGGCGGCGCGTGCGGCCCCGGGCCACAGCGCGCGCAGGGTTGAGGAGAAGTCGCCCGCCACGAGCATCGTCGGCAGGTCCCCCTGATTTCCCGGCCCGCCGATCGACGCGCGCACGCGTGCGCCGGACTCGGTCACGCGGAAGCCACGGATGGGCTGCGAGGCGGTTGCGGCCACAAGACCCGCGAGGTCGCCGACGGGATCCGGCGTGATTCCCCTGCAGCGCGATGCCGCGCACAGGGAGTTGAGCGCCGGGGATATCGCGGCGAACATGGGAGCGTCCAGGCCGTTGAACCCTGCCGGGTCCACCACGGAGTCGAGCACCATGTGGCTTACGCGTGATGGGTAGTCGCGGGCGTAGTACTGGGTGACGTATGTGCCGTACGAGATGCCACCGAGCGCGAACCGCTCCACGCCGAGGCCCTGCCGCAGCGCCTCGAGGTCCTGCACGCTGTCGCGTGTGGCGAAGTACGCGCGGGTGGGGCCCACCTGCTGCGCGCACTTCCCGACGGCCTCCGGCGCGCCGGATGAGTCAGGTGCGTCGAGGGCCCTGCAGCGAAGGGCTCCCTTTCCCGTGCCGCGCTGGTCCAGCATCACCACGTCGTACGCGGGCACCGCTGCCGCCACCGGGTCGTCGGGCTGGATCGGCGTGCCCGCCTGCCCGGGGCCTCCCGCCAGCATCACCAGCGTGCCGCGGCGCGCTGCGGTGGCGGGCACGCGCTCCACGTGCAGGTTGAGCGAGCCCTTGGCCGGATCGGCGTGGTCCAGCGGCACGGTGAGGGTTCCGCACTGCACCGGCGCCCGTTTCGCGCACGTGGAGAAGGCGATGGGCGCGGCGGCGGCCGTTCCGGCGATCCCCGCCGCGCAGGTGGCGACCGCGAGGGCGGTGAGGAGGTTCTTCGGGCGGGGCATCGGATGAGTGTCGCAGATCACCGACGGAGCTTGGTGCGGCCGGGGTGGGGCGTAGCCTTAGGCGCCATGGCCCGTACCGATCCCGCCCCGCCCGCCGAGCGCCTGGATGTGAGCGACGTCCGCGTGGCCGCGGTGGTCGCAGGCTTTCATCGCGGAATCGCCGAGTCGCTGCTGCAGGGTGCCATCGATCGCCTGGAGGAGAGCGGCCTGCCGGCCGAGCAGGTGGACGTGCACTGGATCCCCGGGGCCTACGAGGCGCCCGCCGCCGCCGCCGCCCTCGCCGCCACGGGCCGGTACGCCGCCGTCATGGCGCTCGGCGCGGTCATCCGCGGCGAGACCGCTCACTTCGAGTACGTATGCGACGCGGCGGCCCATGGCCTGATGCGCGTGTCGCTCGACACGGGCGTGCCGTGCGCGTTCGGCATCCTCACGTGCGACACCATGGCCCAGGCGCTCGCGCGCGCCGGTGGGGACAAGGGCAACAAGGGCGACGAGGCCGCGGACGCGGCCGTGTCGATGATCAACCTGCTTGCAGCCGCCCGGGCACCCGGCCCGGGAGGGGCGAGCCGGTCCTAGGCCCCGGAGACGGCCTTCTGCACCTTGCCGGCCTTGAGGCAGCGGGTGCAGACGTAGGCGCGGGTCGGCGTGCCGCCGACCACGATGCGCACCTTCTGGAGGTTGGGATCGAAGCGACGGGACGTCGCGCGCATGGAGTGGCTTCGGTTGTTCCCGAACGAGGGACCCTTGCCGCAGGAGGTGCAGACCTTCGCCATGTCGACCAATTACCTCAGGTAGGAGAAACGGGGTGGCGCTGGGCGCCACGACCCGGGCACGATGCCACAACAGCGCGCAGGTTGCCAGCGTGAGCGTGCCGGCCGATGGTTTCGGGCGCGTGGTGGCGTCGCAGGCGCCTGTCACGCGGGCGCAGCGCCCCGGGCCCGCCTGGTGGTGGGAGCCCCTCACCGCACTGCCCGGCGTGGGCCCCGCAACCGCCCGCCGCGCGGAGGGCATCGGGCTCGCGTGCATCGGCGATCTCGCGGAGCACATCCCCAGTCGGTACCTGGCCTACGACAGCGCCCGGCCGGTGGGAGAGCTCGCCGATGGGGAGGAGGCCACCATCCGCGTGGTGCTCGACTCCATCGCCGTGGTGCCCACGCGCCGCCGCGGCCTCAAGATCGTGCGCGCCCGCGTGCACGACGGCAGCGGGGCCATCACGGCCGTGTGGTTCAACCAGGCGTACCTCGTGGGCGTTCTGAACCCCGGTGACGAGCTGATGATCAGGGGCCAGGTGAAGACCCGTCCGCAGCGCCAGGTGACCGTCAAGGCCCACGAGGTGCTGGGGACGGGAGCATCTGCCGGCCTGCACACCGAGGGGCTCGTGCCGGTGTACCCGGCCTCCGAGGCCCTGCCCGCCCGCAAGCTGCGCGAGATGGTGGATGCCGCCCGGCCGTACGTGTCTGCCGCACCCGAGCTGCTGCCCGCCTGGATACGCGCGAGGGTGTCGCTGCCCACGCGCGCGGACGCGCTGATGGCCATGCACTTCCCGCGGTCGGCGCGCGAGCCTCGGGCCGCCCGCCGCCGACTTGCCTTCGAGGAGCTCCTGGTCCTGCAGTTGGGGCTGCTTGCCGTGCGGCGGCACGAGGAGGTCGCGCGCCGGGCGCTGAGGCTCGCGCCGACCGGCGAGGTGACGTCGCTGCTGCGGGGGGCCCTGCCGTTCACCCTCACGGCCGAGCAGGAGCGGGTGGCGCGGCAGATCGCCCGCGACATCGCCCGCGACCGGCCCATGCGGCGGCTGCTGCAGGGCGAGGTGGGCGCCGGCAAGACGGTGGTGGCTGCCCTCGCCTGCGCGCAGGCGGTGGAGGCCGGCGCGCAGGCGGCGATCCTCGTACCCACGGAGACCCTCGCCGAGCAGCACCTGCGCACCCTCGACGCCCTGCTCGCACCGGCGGGCATCTCGCCCGTGCTCATCACCGGCAACGTGCCGCGGGCCGAGCGCGACCGACGGGAGATGGCGGTGGCCACGGGAACGGCGCAGGTGGTGGTGGGCACCCAGGCGCTGCTGGTGGGCGGGGTGCGGTTCCACCGCCTTGGCCTGGTGATCGTGGACGAGCAGCACCGGTTCGGGGTGGAGCAGCGCCAGGCGCTCGCCGACCGCGTGGGCGACGACGCCGACGCCGCCCACCTGCTCTACATGACCGCCACGCCGATACCGCGCACCCTTGCCCTCACCGCCTACGGCGACCTGCGCGTGTCGGCGATCCGCGGGCGGCCGCCGGGCCGACAGGACATCGCCACGCGCTGGGTGCGCGAGGACCAGCGCGAGGACGCCTACGAGGAGGTGCGGGCCGAACTTCGCCGGGGCCGGCAGGCCTATGTGATCTGCCCGATGGTAAGCGAGGCCGAGTCGGGCCTGGCGGCGCGGTCGGCGGTTGAGGAGGCCGCGCGCCTCGCCGACGGCCCCTTCCGCGACTTCCGCGTGGGCCTGGCCCATGGCGCCCAGCGGCCGGACGAGCGCCGCGCCGCCATGGCGGCATTCGCGGCGGGGGAGACCGACCTCCTGGTCGCCACGACGGTGGTGGAGGTGGGCATCGATGTTCCCAACGCCACCGTGATGGTCATCGAGGATGCCGATCGTTTCGGCCTGGCGCAGTTGCATCAGCTGCGCGGGCGAGTGGGACGCGGCGAGCACCCGGGCACCTGCCTGGTGTTCGCGGAGCCTGCGGCCGAGGATGGCACCCGCCGCCTCGAGGCCCTCGTGCAGACCAACGATGGCTTCCGCCTGGCCGACATCGACCTCGACATCCGGGGCGAGGGCAGCATCATGGGCCTGCGGCAGTCGGGCCCCACCGACCTCCGGTTCGCGCGGCTGTCGCGCGACCGCCGCTCGCTCGCCCAGGCCCGCCGCATCGCCAGGGTCGCGCTCGAGCGCGACCCGCGGCTCGAGCAGCCCGAGCACGCGCTGCTCGCCCACGCCGTGCGCGGGGCGTTCCCCGACATGCCGCGGTTGCTCGACGCATGAGGGTGGTCGCCGGCCAGCTCGGGGGGCGTCGCCTCATCGCGCCGCGGGGCATGGGCACCCGGCCCACGTCGGACCGCGTGAAGGAGGCCCTGTTCTCCATCATCGGGCCGGTCGACGGCGCACGCGTGCTCGACCTCTTCGCGGGCTCGGGCGCGCTGGCGATCGAGGCCATCTCCCGCGGGGCGGCCACGGCAACGTGCGTGGATGACGACCGCGGGGCGGTCGAGGCGATTCACGCCAATGCGTCGGTGCTCGGCATTGCCGATCGCCTCAGCGTGGTGCGGCGGGGCTGGCGCGGGGCGCTGGCCCAGGCGGTGGAGGCGGGGGAGTCGTTCGACCTGGTGCTGGCCGATCCGCCGTACGACCTCCTTCCGGTGGTCGCCGAGGAGATGTGCGAGGGCATCGCCGCGGTGCTGGCGCCCGGGGCGATCGTGGTCATCGAGCACGCGCGGGGTGCGATCATTCCCGCAGGCGGGAGTCCGGGCATCGACGCCGAACGACACACCACCCGCCGCTATGGCGATACGGAGATCACCGTGATGTGGACGCCGGGAGCAGGAACATGAGCAGTGGAGGGCGAATCGCCCTGTGTCCGGGTACCTACGACCCGGTCACGTACGGACATCTCGACGTGGTGGAGCGGGCCTCGCGCCTCTTCACATCGGTCGTGGTGGCCGTCGCCGAAGGATCAAACAAGAAGCAGCCACTCTTCACCGCGGACGAGCGAATCAGCCTGATGCGCACCAGTGTCGAACATCTCGGGAACGTCGAGGTCACGGGCTTCAGAGGCCTTGTGACCACGCACGCCCGCGAGGTGGGTGCCACGGCCATCGCAAAGGGTGTCCGCAGCGCCGCGGACTTCGATTACGAGTCCCAGATGGCGCAGTTCAATCGCCGCATCGCCGGCGAGCTCGACACCGTCTTCATTCCCGCCTCGCCCGAATGGGCTTTCCTCAGCTCTTCCGGCGTCCGTGAGGCCGCCGCGTGGGGGGCGGACGTGACCGGGTGGGTACCCGCTCACGTCGCTGAGGCCCTCCGTGACCGAATCGGCCCCACCGCCTGACAAAGGACGACCCCATGGATGTTCTCGCCCTCATCGACAAGCTCGACGACCTCGTGCACAACGCGCGCGCCGTGCCGCTCACGGACCAGGTGCGCATTGATCGCGAGGCCGTGTACGAGCTGCTCGACCAGATGCGCGCCACGATCCCCGAGGAGATCAAGCAGGCGCGCTGGATCGTGAAGGAGCGCCAGGAGATGCTGGCCGAGGCCAAGCGCGAGGCCGACCGCATCGTCGAGGAGGCGCGCGACAAGGCCGAGCGCCAGGCCTCGCAGCAGGAGGTCGTGAAGATGGCCGAGAAGCAGGCGTCTGATCTCCTGGACGACGCCCGCATGCGCGAGCGCGAGGTGCGGCTGGGTGCCGAGGACTACGCCGACGAGGTGCTGGGCACGCTCGAGGTGAACCTTGAGAAGTTCACCGCAGCCGTGCGCCGTGGTCGCGAGCGCCTGCAGGGCAAGTCGGACGACCGGGCGCAGGACGGCCCGTTCATCTCCGACGAGAGCTCCTCCGACTACTAGGCATATGACCGCACGCGGCCGGGGAGGGCCCGAGGAGGGGATGCTCGACCTCCGGAGGCTCGACCTCGCGCCGGGGGCCGGCGCGCAGGTCGACATGCCCGTGCCGCTGCCCGACATGACCCTGGGTGGGCAGGCCTACGAGCCCACGCCACGCGAGGTGCCTGCCCGTGTCGACGTGGGGTCGTCGGGGTCGGGCACCGGTCTGCGCCTGCGGTTCACGGCGTCACTCCATGGACCGTGCCAGCGCTGCCTGGCGCCCTCGTCGCTTGATCTCGCGGTTGACGCACGCGAGTTCCAGGCATCCGGGCGGGAGGGCGGCGACGAGCCCGATGACGACCTCGACTGCGAGTACCTGTCGGGGCCGATGCGCATGGAGCTCGACGTCGCGGCGTGGGCGCGCGACGCCGTGGCCGAGGCGCTGCCCATGTCGGTGCTGTGCCGGGATGACTGTGCGGGCCTGTGCCCGCGGTGCGGTGCGGACCTCAACGAGGGGTCATGCGACTGCACGGATGATGAGATGGACCCGCGCTGGGCCGCGCTGGAGGCCCTTCGCATGAAGCTCGATGAGGGCGGCGACACCGCCTGACGAACCGATTGGCCCGCACGGCTTGCCCGTGCCGCTCGGAAGGCGCTAGTGTCCCGCGTCGTTCCGGAGCCGGTCCCAACCAGGAGCAACGTTGGCAGTCCCCAAGCGCAAGACGTCCCGTGCCCGCCGTGACAAGCGGCGCGCCACACATTCGATTCAGGCGACGCGTCTGGGTCGCTGCCCGCGCTGCACGGCTCCGGTGATGCCGCACCACGTCTGCATGGTGTGCGGCCACTACAAGGGCCGCGCGGTAGTCGACACCGGCGCCTGACGCCGATGTCCGACGTCGTCGTCGCCGTCGATGCGATGGGCGGCGACAAGGCTCCCCAGGTTCCCGTTGCAGGCGCGGTCGAGGCCGCGCGCCAGGGCATCGGCATCGTCCTGGTGGGCGACTCCACGTCGCTCGAGAACGCACTCGTGCAGCACGGCGACGTGCCGTCGAACATCGAGATCGTCCACGCCGCCGATCGCATCCACTCCGCGGAGGATGCCGTCAAGGCGGTGCGCAGCAAGCCCGACGCCTCGATGGTGGTGGCCTGCCGGCAGGTGCATGAGGGCCGCGCGGGCGCGGTGGTGTCCGCGGGGCACACCGGCGCCATGCTCGCCGCCTCCACGCTGATACTGCGACGCCTGCCCGGGGTGATCCGCCCCGGCCTCGCGGTGCCCATGCCCTCGATCGCCGGCCCCATCGTGATGATCGACGGAGGAGCCAACGCGGAGTGCCGGCCCGAGTACCTGGCCCAGTTCGCCGTGATGGGGCGGGTGCTCGGCCGCGACATCCTCGGCATCGACGACCCGACGGTGGGCATCCTCACCATCGGGGAGGAGGCCGGCAAGGGCACCGAGCTGGTGCAGGAGGCCTACGCGCTGCTGGAGGGCACTCCGGGGTTCATCGGCAACATCGAGGGACGGGACATCCCCAAGGGCAAGGCGCGCATCATCGTGACCGACGGGTTCACGGGCAACGTGGCGCTCAAGCTCTACGAGGGCACGGCCGCCATGATCTTCCACGAGATCAAGCGTGGCCTCACGTCGAGCGTGCGCGGCAAGATGGCCGGCGCCCTCGGCATGCCGGTCTTCAAGGATCTCCGCAAGAACATCGATCCCGAGGAGTACGGCAGCGCCTACCTGCTGGGGGTGCGCGGCATCTCCATGATCGGGCACGGCAATACCGGCACCCGCGGCATGGCCAACGGCATCCGCCGGGCCGCGCAGGGCGTGCGCGAGGACGTCACCGGCCACATCCAGGCCGGCCTCGCCGCCAGCTCCTAGCGGGGGCCCCTCGCGCCCCCGGGGCGTCCGGATGCGCTGGTAGGTTGCCGCGCGTCCAAGGACCCAGTCCTCACGCCCTGAAGGAGCAATGGTGGATCGAGCGCAGGCCCTCTCCGAGCTTCAGTCAATCCTCGTCGAGCAGCTCGGCGTCGACGCCTCCGAGGTGGTCGAGACCGCGTCCTTCTCGGAGGACCTCAACGCGGACTCACTCGACCTCGTCGAGATGATCATGGAGATGGAGGACAAGTTCGGGGTGAAGATCCCCGACGAGGAGGCCGAGAAGATCGTCACCGTGGGTGACGCGGTCACCTACATCGTCGACCGCTCCGGTTCCTGAGGCCCCCGGCCACCATTCCACATGACCTCGCCGGGCTACTCGACCTGCTCGATCCGGCGCTTCGCCGCGAGGCCCTCACTCACCGCGAGTGGGCGGCCGGCAGGTCGGGGTCGTACGAGCGGCTCGAGTTCCTCGGCGATGCCGTGCTGGGCCTCATCGTGACCGCCGAACTGTTTGCCCGGCATCCCGATCGCGCCGAGGGCGATCTCACCCGCATGCGCCAGCGGGTGGTATCCCGTGAGGCCTGTGCCGTGGTGTCCGATGCATGCGGCCTTGCCCAGGCAATGCTCCACGCCGCCCCAGCGGCGCGGGCAGCCGACGCACGGGCCATGGCGGAGAGCCGCAATGTCAAGGCAGCCCTGGCGGAGTCGGTCATCGGGGCCGGCTGGCTGTCGGTGGGCCCGGATGCCACCACGGCTGCTGTCCTCGGGTCGTTCTCCCCGGCGCTCGATGCGGCGCCCGGTCACATGATCGATCCGAAGAGCGCACTTCAGGAACTCCTGCAGGGCGCCGGCCGGCCGGGCATCACCTATGAGATCACCGGTCATGAGGGCCCACCGCAGGACCGCACGTTCCACGTGCGCGTGCTGCAGGGCGACCGCGAGCTCGGGCGGGGATCCGGCCGCTCCAAGCAGGCGGCCGAGCAGGCGGCGGCCCAGTCCGCCCTCGACACCATCCGGAAGGGATCCTGACCCAGTGCTGAAGCGACTGCGCGTGAAGGGCTTCAAGTCGTTCGCCGATCCCATCGACCTCGAGTTCGGCCCGGGCCTCAACGTGATCGTGGGCCCCAACGGGTCGGGCAAGAGCAACATCTCCGAGGCCATCGCGTGGGCCCTCGGCGAGCAGCGCGCGGGGCGCCTGCGGGCACCCGCCATGCAGGACATCCTCTTCTCAGGGGGCGATGGCCGCCAGCCGGTGGGCATGGCCGAGGTGGCCATCACGCTCGAGGGTGGCATGGGCGAGGGCCCCGCGGAACTCGGCGTGTCGCGCCGGCTCACGCGCGCCGGTGATTCCGGCTACCGCCTGAACGGCTCCAACGTGCGCCTGGTCGACGTTCTCGACTCGCTGTCCACCAGGGGCCTCGGCCCGCAGTCGCTGTCGATCATCCGCCAGGGGCAGGTGGACGCCATCTGCCAGAGCAAGCCCTCCGCGCTGCGGGGCATCCTCGACGAGGCGGCGGGCACGGGGCTGCCCAAGCGCCGTCGTCATCGCGCCGAGTTGCGCCTGAAGCACGTGGACGACCACCTCGCCCGTGCCCGCGACCTGGCCGCTGAGCTCGCGTCGCGCGCCCGGTCGCTCGACCGCCAGGCCCGCGCGGCTGAACGGGCCGCCGAGGTGGAGAAGGAGCTCACCGAGGCGCGCGAGGCGCTGGTGCGTGCGCGCGCGGTGGCGGCGGGTCGCGAGCTCGCCGGGGCCCGGGAGGCCCGCGCGGCACGTGCGTCCGCGGTCCGTGAGGCGCGCGCGGCCCACGAGGCGGCGGTCGAGGCCGCCCGCGAGTCCGGTGAGCAGCGTGCCGGCGTGGTCTCGGAGCGCGAGTCCGCGATGCAGTCGGCCTCCCGCATGCGCGGCGTGGCGGAGCGGCTCGCGGGCAGGGCAGAGGTGGCCACCGGTCGCGTGGCCGCGGCGGCCGAGGAGGCCGAGCGCCGCCGTGAGCGCCGTCGCGAGGCCCAGCAGGCGCTCGTCGCCGCCGAGGCGGCCGCCCGCGATGCCGAGCAGGCCCTCGGGGCCGCTGAGGCGTCGCTGGCGCAGGCGAATGAACGACTGGAGCAGGCCGACGCCGCCGATCAGGCCGCCCTCACGGCCCTCGAGGCTGCCCGTGAGCACCGCCGGGCCGTGGAGCGCGACGCCCAGGAGCGTGCTGCGGTGGAGGCCCGCATCGTGCGGGCCACCGAGGCCATGTCCGAGCTCGACGGTGCCGGTGGCCCCGATCTCACCCGCGCTGAGCGGCGTGCCGAGATCTCCCGTTCCCGTCGCGAGCGCGACGCGGAGTCGCGGGCTGCGGCCGCTCGCGCGGCGGAGGCCGCCCGGTCCGCACGTGAGGGTGCCGCATCGCGTGCGGCGCGCCTCGCAGCGGAGGCCGCCGCGCTGGCGCCGACCGATGATCGCCATCCCGATGCCGTTCTGCTGGGGGATGGCATCGAGGTGCGTGATGGCATGGAGCGCGCCGTTGCGGCTGCTCTCGGTGAGTTGGCCGATGCACCGCTCGTGGCGTCGGTGCCGGAGGGTGCCCGTGCACTCGACGATGGGGCGAGTGCTGCGGCCGTGGCACGGCCGGTTGCGCCCCCCACAGGGGCAACCCCACCCGTGCCGGGTGCGCAGCCGCTGTCGTCACTGGTCACGGCGTGCCCCGATCGCGCGCGGCCGTGGCTCGATGGCCTGCTCGCCGACGCATGGCTTGTGCCAACCCTCGACGGCCTCCCGTCGGGACTCCACGCACGTGTGCTGGTGACCGCCGATGGGCTGGCGCTGCGCCCCGGTACCGGCATGCTCACCGGCGTGCGCGGCCCATGGGCCGGCCGCGCGCTGCACCGCCGGGCCATCGAGGCCGCGGAGCAGGCGGCGGGCCGCGTGGCCGGCGCCGAGCAGGCCGAGCGCGACGCGGTTGCCGCGGAGCGTCGGGCCGACGCCCGCGCCCGGGCAACGGCGCGGTGCGCGGAGCGTTCGGAGGCGCGACTGGAGTCCGCACGCGCGGAGGACCGCCGCCGGGCCGCGGCCCGTGCCGAGGCGGTTGCCGCACTCGACGCCGCCCGCGCCGAGCTGACCCGCCTGGGGTCCGCACCTGAGGGGCAGCACGCCGATCCCGAGGTTGCCGAGCAGGCTGCCCGTGCGGCGCGCCAGGCGCGCGATGCAGCGCGGGAGTCGGTGCGCGTGGCCCAGGCCGACGTCACCCAGGAGCGCGCGCGACTCGAGGACATCATCGCCAGGCGCGCCCGGGCCCGGGCCGAGGCCGAGGCCCCGGAGGCGCCCATGGCCGACCACTCGGCGGTGCTCGCGGCCGCCGGCGCCATGGAGGCCGTGGCCACCGCCCTCGCGCCCAGGGCCGAGGAGGTCGACGCCCGTTCGCGCAACCTGGCCACGACGATCACCGAGATGGCAGCCGCCGTGCAGCAGGCGCAGCAGGTGGCCGAGGCCGCGGAGCGCGCCATGGCTGCCGCTGCGGAGGCCGACCGGGCCGCCGAGGTATCGCTCGCCGTATCGGCCGAGCGCGCACGGGAGGCGGGCGTTCCCGAGAACGCCCCTGCGCCGCCGCCGGCGTCCGACGACGAGGAGCCGGCCGACTCCATCGCCGAGCGCGTCGAGGCCCTGGCCGTGCGACGGGAGGGCATGGGCGCCGTGAACCCGCTCGCCGCCGAGGAGAGGGCCGAGCTTGCCGATCGGGAGGCCGAGACGGTCGAGCAGATCACCGACCTCGAGCAGTCCGCCGAGGCCCTGCGTGCGCAGATGGCCGAACTCGACGCCCAGGTGGCCGGCGGGTTCGCCGACGTCATGCAGGCGGTGGATGAGCGGTTCCAGGAAGTGGTGGGGCTGCTGTTCCCCGGCGGTACCGGTCGCCTGCGCGTGGTGGACGACGAGGGCGAGGAGGGCGTGGAGGTCGAGGTGGTGCCCGCCGGCAAGCGCGCGCGGTCGCTGGCGCTGTTCTCCGGCGGCGAGAAGTCGCTCATCGCCCTCGCGTTCTGCCTTGCCATCGCCATGGCCCGCCCCACGCCCTTCTACCTCCTCGACGAGGTGGAGGCGGCGCTCGACGACGCCAACCTGCGTCGCTTCCTGGGCGTGCTGCGCCGGCTCGCAGGCGAGCGGCAGTTCATCCTCATCACCCACCAGCAGCCCACCGTGGAGGTGGCCGACCTGCTCTTCGGGGTCACCATGGGCCGGTCGGGCGTGTCGCAGGTGGTTGCGCGCCGGCTCGATCGCGATGCCGAGGGCCCCGCGCGTCCGTGGGTGCGGCGTCAGCTCACCGAGGTGCGCTCACCCGAGGCCCCCGCCGCGCAGGCCGGATGACCACGGAGGGTCCCGGGCAGGACCTGGGCGCGTTCGCCGCCCTGTTCGGCCTTGCGCCGCCCGCGGCGGCGGCCGGGCAGGCCCCCGAGCGCAAGGGGCTGTTCCGCCGGCTCCGCGAGGCCGTGGCCGCCAGCCAGTCGCAGGCCATATCGCCGCAGCTCGCAGGCATCTACCAGGCGAAGCTGGTGGACAGCGACACCTGGGATGACCTCGAGGAGGCCCTGATCATGGCCGACTGCGGCATGGCGGCCACCACGGACATCGTGGATGCCCTTCGCGACCAGGCCGCCGCCGGGCGCATCACCTCAGGTGAGTCGCTCGGGGCGGCGCTGACCGATGAGATCGCAAGCCGGCTCTCGCCCGAGCCTGCGCGCATCCCCCTGGGCGACCAGCCCACCGTCATCCTCGTGGTGGGCGTGAATGGCAGTGGAAAGACCACCACCATCGGAAAGCTGGCCAATCGGCTCACCGAGCTCGGGCAGAAGGTGGTGATCGGCGCGGGCGACACCTTCCGGGCCGCCGCCGTGGAGCAGCTTGCGGTGTGGGCCGATCGGGCGGGCGTGGACATCGTGCGGCAGTCACCGGGCGCGGACCCGGGCGCCGTGGCCTTCGACGCCGTGGCGGCGGGCACGGCCCGGGGCGCGGATGTGGTCATCATCGACACCGCCGGCCGACTGCAGACGCAGCACAACCTCATGGAGGAGCTCCGCAAGGTGCACGGGGTGGTGGGCAAGGCCATGGAGGGGGCACCGCACCACGTGCTGCTGGTCATCGACTCCACCACCGGCCAGAACGGGCTCTCGCAGGCCCGCCTGTTCTCGGAGGCCGTTCCCGTGACCGGGCTGGTGCTCACCAAGTTCGACGGCGTGGCCCGCGGTGGCATCGTTCTCGCGATCGAGCGCGAGCTGGGGATCCCCGTCGCGATGATCGGCGTGGGTGAGACCATCGACGACCTCCAGCCCTTCGATGCGCGGCAGTTCGCGGAGGCCATCTTCTCCCCGGGCTCGGGCGAGGGCCCGTAGCGCGGTAACCTTCCCCGGTCGCGCACCCGGTGCGCGCCCACCACCGTGTTCGACACACTCACCGACAAGCTGCAGGGAGCATTCGCCGGCCTCAAGGGCCGCGGCAAGCTCACCGAGGCCGACATCGACAAGGCCATGCGCGCCATCCGCCTGTCGCTGCTCGAGGCCGACGTCAGCCTGCCCGTGGTGAAGCAGCTCACCGCGGCCATCAAGGAGCGCGCCACCGGCGATGAGGTGATGTCGTCCATCACCCCCGACCAGCAGGTGGTGAAGATCGTCGACGAGGAGCTCACCCGCCTGATGGGCGGGGCCAACGTGAGCCTCGCGATGTCGCCCACCCCGCCGACGGTCATCCTCATGGCCGGGCTCCAGGGCTCGGGCAAGACGACGCACACGGCCAAGCTCGCGCGCCTGCTCGCCCAGGAGGGGCGCGCGCCGCTCATGGTGGCGTGCGACGTGCACCGGCCGGCGGCGATGGAGCAGCTCGCCGTGCTGGGTGAGCAGATCGACGTGCCCGTGCACCGCGAGGAGGGCGCCACCGACGCCGTGGCGATCGCGAAGGCGGGCATCGACGCCGCCCGGCGCTCGGGCCGCGACGTGGTGCTTGTTGACACCGCCGGCCGCCTCACCATCGATACCGAGATGATGGGCGAGCTCGTGGCCATCCGCGACGCGGTCAAGCCCACGTCGGTCGTCTTGGTGGTGGACGCCATGACCGGCCAGACGGCCGTGGACGTGGCGGTGGCGTTCCAGGATGCCGTGCAGTTCGACGGCGTCATCCTCAGCAAGCTCGATGGCGATGCGCGCGGCGGCGCCGCGCTGTCGGTGCGGGCGGTCACCGGCAAGCCCATCCTGTTCGTGGGCACCGGCGAGAAGGTGGACGCCCTCGAGGCCTTCCACCCCGACCGCATGGCGTCGCGCATCCTGGGCATGGGTGACGTGCTCAGCCTCATCGAGCGCGCCCAGCAGAACGTCGACGAGCAGGACGCCAAGCGCATCGAGGAGAAGATGCGCGGGGGCAACCTGACCCTCGACGACTTCCTCGACCAGCTTCGCCAGGTGAGGAAGATGGGCCCCATCGGGCAGTTGATGGGCATGATTCCCGGGCTCGACAAGGCCACCAAGATGAAGGACGTCCAGGTCGACGAGCGTCGCATCGACCGCGTGGAGGCCATCATCAGCAGCATGACCTTGTCGGAGCGCGCGCGTCCGGACATCATCAACGGCAGCCGCAGGCGCAGAATCGCAACAGGCAGTGGCACCACGGTCCAGGAGGTCAACCAGCTCCTGGCCCAGTTCAAGCAGATGCAGAAGCTCATGAAGCGCATGGGCAAGGGCGGTCTTCCGTCCATGCTCGGCGCCTGACACCAACTCGAGTAGGAGCACAGTGGTCAAGATCCGCCTCGCCCGCGTGGGCAGCAAGAAGAACCCCATCTACCGCGTCGTGGTCAGCGACTCGCGCTCGCCGCGCGATGGCCGCAACATCGAGACCATCGGCCGGTACAACCCGCAGACCGACCCCTCCATCGTCGAGGTGGACCTCTCCCGGGCGGACCACTGGATCGGCCACGGCGCCCAGCCCACGCCGGCCGTGAAGAAGCTCATCTCCATCGTGCGCGAGCGCGGATGAGCGAGGAGCGCGCCGCCGCAATGGTGGCCCGCATCGCGCGGGCCATGGTGGAGCACCCCGATGAGGTCGCGGCGTCCGTGGGCGAGGAGCGCGGCGAGCCGGTGGTCGACCTCGAGGTCGCCGAGACCGATCGCGGCCAGGTGATCGGCCGCGGCGGACGCGGTGCGCACGCGCTGCGCACCCTGCTCCGCGCCGCAACCGGGCCCCGCAGCCAGGGCGGCCTGGGCCTGAGGATCGTCGACTAGGGCGATGCCGGATGACGCGGGCGAGCGGGTCGCCATCGCGCGACTGGGTCGCCCGCACGGCGTGCGGGGGGCCATCACGGCGCATGCCGATGGCCCCACCCTGGGCACGCTGCAGCCCGGCGAGGCGGTGACCGTGCGGGCGGGGGGGCGCGACGCCACGCTGGTGCTTGCCGATCGCCGGGGCGAGGCGCCCAAGGCCATCCTGTCCTTCGAGGGGGTTGGCACCCGCGAGCAGGCCTCTGCACTCACCGGTGGCACGGTCATGGTGCCGCTGCACCGCCTGCCCGAGGCAGACGACCCCGACACCTTCTACGTGCGCGACCTCCTCGGCTTCGAGGTGCGCGACGGCGATCGCCTGGTGGGAACGGTGCGCGACATCCTGCCCGGGCCCGCGAACGACGCCCTGATGGTGCGCGACGACGCCGGCGAGGAGATCCTCCTTCCGTTCACGCGCGACGCGGTCATCCGCATCGACACCGCGGCCCGTGCGGTGGTGCTGAGGGAGGGTCTGCTGTGAACGTGGACGTCATCACGCTCTTCCCCGAGTGGTTCGACTGGATCCGCCGCCCGCGCCACCTCACCAATGCGGCCAGCGCCGCCGGCCTGGATATCCGCTGCTACAGCCCGCGCGACCACACGCCGCTCGGACAGGGGCAGGTTGACGATTCCCCCTACGGCGGCGGACCCGGCATGGTGCTGCGCGTCGACGTCATGGCGGCGGCATTCGAGGCCATCTACGGCGTTCCGGCGGAGGAGGTGCGCAACCAGCGCCGCGTGGTGGTGCTCTCGCCGCGCGGACGCCCCTTCGACGACTCCGTGGCCAGGGAGCTCGCGTCACTCCCCGCGCTCACGCTGCTGTGCGGGCGGTACGAGGGCTTTGACGAGCGGGTGCACACGCATCTCGCCAATGACTGCATCAGCCTCGGTCCGTTCGTGCTCGCGGGCGGGGAGGTGGCCGCCATGGCCATGATCGACGCCATGGCCAGGCGGCTTCCCGGCGCCCTCGGCAATGAGGAGAGCCTCGACCGCGAGTCGTTCTCGCCGGGCCTCGAGGGCCAGGTCGAGCACCCCCACTACACTCGACCAGCCGAGTTCCGGGGTTGGGGGGTACCCCCCGTGCTCCTGTCCGGCGACCACGCGGCCATCGAGGATTGGCGCCGCGCGGAGGTCCGACCCGCACCGCAGGGCGGGACGGTGCTATTCTCGCCGCCGCTTTCATCCCAGGAGGACACCCCAGCATGACCGTAATCGAGAGCCTGGAGCGCATGCAGCTCCGCGACGACGTCCCGGACTTCCGCCCGGGCGACACCGTGCGCGTGCACTTCCAGGTCATCGAGGGCCAGCGCCGCCGCGTGCAGGTCTTCGAGGGCACGGTCATCAAGCGCCAGGGTGCCTCGTCGCGCGAGACCTTCACGGTGCGCAAGCAGAGCTTCGGAGTGGGCGTGGAGCGCACGTTCCCCGTGCACTCGCCCAAGATCGAGAAGATCGAGCGCACCCTCGAGGGTGACGTGCGTCGCGCCAAGCTCTACTACCTGCGCGACCGCGTGGGCAAGAAGGCCCGCGTGCGCGAGAAGGCCACGTGGATGTCCCAGCGCCAGGAGGCGGCTGCCCCCGTCGAGCCCCAGGTGGAGACGCCCGTGGCCGAGGTGGAGGAGATCGTCGAGGTCGAGGAGACCGCCGCCGAGTAGGGCGGTGCCCGTGCGCCGACGCCGCGGCTAGCGTGGCGTCGTGCACATGCCTTCCGGAAGCGCGGGCGCGTCATCACCGCGCCTGCGTCACGACCTGGCCCTCGGGCATCGCCTGGTGGCCGGTGCCGACGAGGCGGGGAGGGGCTGTCTCGCGGGGCCCATCGTGGCCGCGGCCGTGTGCCTCGACCTCGAGCAGCTCGGGGGCGCCGGTCTCGACGAGATCGCGGCGCTCGATGACTCCAAGCGCCTGACGCCGCGACGTCGCGCCGAGCTCGCGGGCGTGGTCATGCGGCGCGCCCGGCAGGTGGTGGTGGTGTCGGCCACATGCAGGTCCATCGACGCCGATGGCCTTCACGCGACCAACATCCGGATCATGCGGCAGGCGCTCGAGGCCCTCGACCCGGTTCCGGGTATCGCCCTGGTGGATGGCTTCCACCTCGGCGATGGCGCGCCACCGCACCAGCGGCTGGTCAAGGGTGACGCGACCAGCGCTGCGGTGGCCGCCGCCTCCATCATCGCCAAGGAGGCCCGCGATCGGCTCATGAGGGGTCCTGCCGCATCGGCGTACCCGGCGTATGGCTTCGATGGTCACGTTGGCTACATCACGGCGGCGCATACCGCCGCCGTGCGCGCGGTGGGCCCGTCTCCCATCCACCGCCTGTCGTTCCGCTCGAGCGCCTACGGCGAGGACATGACCCTCTTCGACTAGGCCCCCGGCGCGATGTCCTCGATGCGGGTGATGTGCCACGCCGGGCCCCGTGGGCTCACCACGATGAGGTCGGGCCGCATGAGGTGATCGGCATACGCGGGGTGCCTCGCCTGCCACGCCAGTGCGGCCCGCGCCAGGCGCTGCCGCTGGCCGTGGCTCACCGGTGGGGCATGGGGGTTCACGGTGGTGCGGGTCTTCACCTCGCAGGCCGCCACCACGCCCCTGCGCTCGGCCACGATGTCGATCTCCCCGCCCGCGGCCCGCCAGCGCGTGGCCAGGATGCGCCAGCCGCGCCGTATGAGCCACCGTGCCGCCGCCGCCTCGCCGGCGGCACCCAGCGCATGATCGGGGTGAGGCAGGCCGTCCATGAACGCATCATCACCGTCCGCCACCCGCGGGGGTGTCACGAAGTGCGCCGAAATCCCCCCGCGTGCGTGCCGCTCTCCCTGAATCGGGGGCTCGGATCGGCCACACTGCACCCGAAGCACTTCGCACACGAGACGAACCCATCCGAGGAGGCCGCATGCCCTTCGAGCTCCCGCCGCTCCCGTACGCATTCAACGCGCTCGAGCCGCACATCGACGCCACCACCATGGAGATCCACCACGATCGCCACCACAAGGCGTATGTGGACAACGCCAATGCGGCGCTGGCCGGCACGGCCTGGGAGAACATGTCCGTGGAGGAGGTGCTCACGAGCCTCGACCAGATTCCCGAGGACATCCGTGGCGCGGTGCGCAACAACGCGGGCGGCCACTACAACCACTCGCTCTTCTGGGAGATCATGGGGCCGAATGGTGGCGGCGCTCCCGGCGGCGCCCTGGGTGCGGCGATCGACTCCACGTTCGGGTCGCTCGACGAGCTCAAGGCCAAGGTGAACGACGCCGGCGTGAAGCGCTTCGGCTCCGGCTGGAGCTGGCTCGTGGTGTCGGGTGGCGCCCTCGAGGTGATGTCCACCCCGAACCAGGACACGCCGATCTCGGAGGGCAAGACCCCCATCCTCGGCATCGATGTCTGGGAGCACGCCTACTACCTCGAGTACCAGAACAAGCGTCCGGTCTACCTGGATGCCTGGTGGAACGTGGTGAACTGGGACGCCGTGTCGGCGCGCTACGACGCCGCCGTCTGACGCGCTGACGCCGTGACATAGGCGCGCGGGCCTCGTGACGGCCCGCGCGCCACCGGTGTGCGGGGCGGGGCCATGCTCGCGTCATGGTCGCACGCATGGTCAGCCCCGCCCTTCTCGGCCTCGACTCCGCCACGGTGGAGGTGGAGGTCGACCTGCGCGGCGGGCTCCCGGGCTTCAATGTCGTCGGCCTGCCCGATGCCGCGGTGCAGGAGTCCCGCGAGCGCGTGCGATCGGGTCTCATCAACCAGGCCTTCACGCTGCCGGCGCTGCGCATCGTCGCCAACCTGGCGCCCGCCGACCTGCGAAAGGCCGGGCCGCAGTACGACCTGCCGGTGGCCCTCACGATCCTCGCGGCATCGGGGCAGCTCCGCCCGGGCGCGCTCGCCGGCACCGGCGCGGTGGGGGAGCTTGCGCTCGATGGTGCGCTGCGGCCCGTGGCCGGTGCGCTGGTCATGGCCGAGCACGCCGCGCGGCGGGGCTGGCGGCGGCTGGTGGTGCCCCAGGCCAACGCGGGCGAGGCGTCACTGGTCCCGGGCATACGCGTGCTGGGCGCACGCACCCTGCGGCATGCCGTGGAGGTGCTGGAGCAGCGTGCCGAGCCGGCCGGTGGGGCGTGCGATGCCCAGGAGCTCCTCTCCGGGGACCTGCCGGAGGCGCATGGCGACCTCGCAGACGTGCGCGGGCAGGGCGATGCGCGACGGGCACTCGAGATCGCGGCTGCAGGTGGGCATTCGCTGCTGATGATCGGTCCGCCCGGCGGCGGCAAGACCATGCTCGCGCGGCGCCTGCCCGGCATCATGCCGCTGCTCGACGCCGACGAGGCAATCGCCATCACGCGCGTGCACTCCGCCGCGGGGCTCCTTCCGCCCGGTCAGGCACTGGTCACCCGCCGTCCCTTCCGGGCGCCGCACCACACCACGTCTGTGGCCGGCATGGTGGGAGGGGGTCGCGTGCCACGCCCGGGTGAGATCACGCTGGCCCACCTGGGGGTGTTGTTCCTCGACGAGGTGTGCGCGTTCGCGCCCGCGGCCCTCGATGCCCTGCGCCAGCCCCTCGAGGAGGGGTGCATCGACATCACGCGTGCGCGGGGGTCGGCACGGTTCCCCGCCGAGCCCATGCTGGTATGCGCCGGCAATCCGTGCCCCTGCGGTCATGCCGGGGATGCCCTTCGCGCCTGCACCTGCGCCCCGGCCACTGCAGATGCCTACCGCGCGCGTATCTCCGGCCCCGTGGCCGACCGCATCGACCTGCGCCTCGACATCCCCCGCCTCGACCGGCACGAGATGCTCGATGACGCGGCAGGGGGCGAGGCCAGCGCCATCGTGCGGGGCAGGGTCGAGGCCGCGCGGGGCCGCCAGCGCGGGCGTGGTCAGCGCGTGCCCAATGCCCGCCTCGGAGCCGCTGAGGCACGCGAGGTGGCGCAGCTCGATCGTGATGCCCGCTCCCTGCTCGGGTCTGCCATCGACCGGTTGGGCCTCACGGCCCGGGGCTGCGACCGGGTCATCCGCGTCGCCCGCACCATCGCCGACCTCGACGAGTCGGGGCCGGCACGGGCCCCGCATGTGGCGGAGGCGCTTCGGTATCGCAGCTCGGGGGCCGTGGCATGACCGGCGTGCCCGACTGGCCGCTGGGCCTGGCATGGATGGCCCACGCGCTCTCACGCGACCTGCAGCGGGCCGCGCGGGTGGCCGGAGGGCCGCAGCATCTATGGGCCGGCGACGCACCCCACATGGCCTCGTGGCTGCGCCAGGGCACGGACGACGCCCTCAGGGCGGTGAGAGCCCGTGATGCCTTCCGCGCACACGACGCCCGGCAGGCGCTCGCAGCGCGTGGCATCACGCACGTGCCCATCACGTCCCCGGGGTACCCCTCGCGACTCCTGCGCATCTTCGATCCACCATTCGGCCTCTTCGGGGTGGGTGCGGTAATGCCGGCCCTGCAGCGTGGCGAGCAGGGGCCGGTGGTGGCCATCGTGGGCAGCCGGCGCCCAACCGGGGCCGGGCGCCGGCTGGCGTCCGAGATCGCGGGCGCCCTGGCGCAGCGGGGTGCGGTGGTGGTGTCGGGGCTCGCGCGGGGCATCGACGGGGCGGCGCACGAGGGTGCGCTTGATGCCGGAGGCGTCACCATCGCGGTGCTGGGCTCCGCGGTCGACCGGGTGCACCCGCGGCGCCACCAGGCGCTCGCGGAGCGCATCGCCATCGACGGAGCCGTCATCAGCGAGTACTGGCCGGGCACCGATGCCGCCCCGTGGCGATTTCCCGCGCGCAACCGCATCGTGGCCGGCATGGCCGATGCCGTCGTGGTGGTGGAGGCCGCGGCGCGGTCGGGCGCCCTCATCACCGCCGACTTCGCCATGGAGAACGGCACGCCGGTGCTTGCCGTGCCCGGATGGCCCGGCGCGGAGATGTCCGCCGGCAGCAATGCGCTGCTCCGTGCAGGCGCCGCGCTCTGCGAGGGCGCAGATGACGTGGTGGCGGAGGTCACCGGTCGCGCATGGGCGCAGGTGGCCGAGCCCGTCGGGGCTCCGGGGGTTCAGGGCGCGGCCGCCGTGGTGCTGGCCCAGCTGGGGCGCGAGCCCGCGGGTATCGACCGGCTGGCGGCCGCGACCGGGCTGCCCCACGCCGACGTGGCCGTTGCCATCGCCGCACTCGAGATCGAGGGGCGCATCGCGCGGGAGGACGGTGGCGTGTTCCGGGCGGTGGCCAGACGCCCGGGGCCCGGGCGTGATGGGTGAGGCGTTCCTAGCGGCGGGCTGCGGTGGCGGCGTACCGCTCGAGGATGCGCTCGGCGTTGCTGGCCACTGCGGGGCGCAGTTCCTCGGGCGTGTGCAGCACTGCCTCGCCCCCGTGCTTGGTGATCTCCTTCACCAGCCACTCCTCGCTGGAGTAGGGGATCTCGGCGATCACCGAGCCGTCCGAGAAGCGCTCGGCGGAGGGGTGCTCCTCGGCCAGCCAGCGCGCGATGGTCGGGCTGCACCACACACGTGCGATATGGGCGTGGGCCTCGGCCTGGCCGGATGCGCCCCACGGCTGGTACGGCACGGCCTCGACCTCGGGCCTGCGCTCGAAGTGCTCGTCCAGCAGGGTGGCCCCGCGAATGCGGTCGAGCCGGAAGGTGCGCTGCTCGCCGGCCTTGCGGCAGTGGGCCACGAGGTACCAGGCATCACGCGAATTCATGAGCATGTGGGGCTCGATAACCCGCTTGGTCACCTCACCACGCGACTCGGTCCAGTAGTCGATCTCGATCACGCGGTCCTCGCGCACCGCGCGGGCCAGCACCGTGCCCACGGTCTCGCTCGCGGTCTGCACCGTGCCCAGCTCCACGCCGGTGGACGACTCGCTGCCCACGGCGTCCTCGATCTTGCGGCGGGCCGACGACAGCGACTCCTCGCCCACCAGTGGCAGGCGGCCACCCACGAAGTCGAGTGCCCACAGGAGGGCCTTGGCCTCGAGGGGCGACAGCCGGGCGGGTCGGGAGAACTGGTCGCCGTACACCTCCTTCTGCACCACCACCTCATCGCCCTCGACCAGCGCGAACAGCGCGTAGCAGCCGCCGCCGAAGTTGATGAGGTTGAGCAGGGTGAGGTCCTCCTCGAGCGCCTCCTGGCTGAGGTTGAGCTCGGCCCGCAGCTCGGCGCAGGGCACCTCGGCCTCGTACGAGCGTCCGCAGGCGGCCAGCAGGCGGGTCATGAGCGCCAGGAGGCGGGAGATGCGCTCCACGGGAACCACGCGCTCGGAGGGATCATCCGAGGAGTCGTCGACCGCCGGGGTGTCGGTGGATCGCGGGAGCGGCTTGCCGCGTCGCCGCGGCTTGGTGGCGTGGCGGGTGCGCAGCTGCTCGAGCGCGGCCATGGCGCTGTCGCGCAGGGACTTGGGCTCGACGATCTCGGCCTCGGACCCAAGGCCGAGCACCCACGAGATCAGCTCGCGTGCCCCGCCGTATTCG
>JBIIJJ010000054.1:0-8974 GCA_044233875.1 Miltoncostaeaceae bacterium
GGCGTGACGTGGAACGCCACCACGTGCCCCAACGGCGCGGTGACCAACACCGGCTGCTGACGCAGGGCTGCGGGCGCCCTCAGCGTGCGCAAGGCGGTCTCCGCCTGAGCCTGACTTGGAGCGCCGTAGGGAGACAGGACCACGGGCGGGTCGGTGGAGGGAGCGTTCTGTAGAGCCGGAGACGGGATTCGAACCCGTGACCCCCTGTTTACAAGACAGGTGCTCTGGCCATCTGAGCTACTCCGGCATCGCCCCCGGGCGGGGACTGCCCACGGGGTTCTAGTCGACGATCTCCACGGGGATGCCGGCGTGCTTCTCGACTTCCTGCGACACGTCGGCGCCGAACACCTTGCCGAGGAACCCATGGTGCGTGTGACCCACCACGATCAGTTGCGCCTTGTAGTCCTTGGCGGTCTCCACGATGAGCGCGGCGGGCTCACCGATGGCCCACGCGTATTCGGCCTTCGCCACGGCGCCGTCCTCCACGCGGTCGCGGGCCTCCTGGAGTGCCTCATGCACGTCGGGCAACTCCGGGAACGGGCCCTGCATGGGGCTGCCGTCACCCATGGTGCCGAAGGAGCGCGGACCGGTCGGGTCGAGCACGGCCTCGTGGATGGCCAGCACCAGCAGCGGCGCGTGCTTCTCGTTGCAGCGCTCGATGGCGCGGTCGAGGGCGCGCTTGGCGGAGTCGCTGCGGTCGTACCCGACAAGGATGGGTGCGCTCATGGGGTCCTCGGGTTGTCGTTGGGCTGCACGGATGTGGCGAAACGTAGCCAGAAACGCGTGATGCCGCCTGTCGGGGCGGCATCACGTCAAAGTCTCACCCTCACGTTGAGGGTTTGGGAGACCCTCTACCTGAGGTCGAGGACCTCGCGCTCCTTGAGGTGCGTCTCCACCTTGCGCTTCACGCGCTGCAGCGCGTTGTCCACGCTCTTGGGATTGCACTCGAGGCGCTCCGCCACCTCTTCGTACGAGCGGCCCTCGAGGTACATGGCCAGCACCTGGCTCTCAAGCGGGCTCAGCACCTTGCCCAGGCACTCCACCAGGCTCTGCAGCTCCTCGGTGGAGATGGCCTGGTTGATCGGGTCGGTGACCGGATCGTCCGGCAGCACGTCGGCGAGGGTGGTCTCCTGCTCGCTGCCGGCGCGCGTGTTGCTGAACGACACATAGGTGTTGAGGGGCGTGTGCTTGTTGCGCGCAGCGGTCTTGATGGCCGTGATGATCTGGCGCGTCACGCACAGCTCGGCGAATGAGCGGAACGATGCCTCGCGCTCGGGGCGGTAGTCGCGCACCGCCTTGAACAGCCCGATCAGACCCTCCTGGATGAGGTCCTCCGAGTCGCCACCCGCCAGGAAGTACGCGCTGGCCTTGAGGCGCACGAACCCCCGGTACCGCGAGATGATCTGGTCCATCGCCTGGCCGTCCCCCGCGCGTGCGCGGCGCACCAGGCCCTCGTCGACCACGTCGACGTAGCCCTGCTGGTCCAGATCGGTAAGCCTGCGGGCGGCAGCACCCATTTTTGCTCCTGTGTGGCTGTTCGGAGGGCTCGAGCCCATCCCTCAACCTTCACTTGAGATTCAGTCTGAATCTTAACTTGAAGGTAAGAGATGGGGGATTGATACCGATCGCACAAGACGGTGTCAACCTCCCGGCCCGAATCAGCCCCCCGCTGTTGCGGTGAAGGCCAGCACCGCAGCGGCGGTGGAGAGGTTCAGGGACCCCACCTTCCCCCGCATGGGAATGCGCACCAGCTGGTCGCATACCTGCTTCACCTTCGGCCGCAGCCCGGCCCCCTCAGCCCCCAGGACGATGACCGCAGAGGGGTCCCAGGGAATCTCCCGGTAGTCCGTGCCCTCGTCGGAGTCGGCGCCCACGGCCCAGCGGCCGGAGCCCGCGAGATCGTTGACGAACGCCACGATCGAGCCGATGCGGGCGATGGGAAGGTGCTCCACGGCTCCGGCGGACGCCTTGCACGCCACCGCGGTGATGCCGGGGCTTCCCCGCGTGGGGATGACCAGGCCGGAGAACCCGGCCGCATCGGCCACGCGGGCCACGGCGCCGAGGTTGCGGGGGTCCTGGACCTCGTCGAGCACCATGATGGGGCCATCACCCTCAAGCAACGCTTGAGGGTCTGCGTACGGGTACTCCTCGGTGATCGCCACCATGCCCTGGTGGTCGCCGGTGCCGGCGAGGCGCGCGAGGTCCTCCCTGCGCTTGACCACCACGGTCACGTCGGCCAGCGCCGGGTCGTCGGCCGCCTGGGCCAGCGCCCACACCTCCTGCACGGGCCGGCGCCCCGCCCTGATGAGCTCGCGCACAGGGTTGCGCCCGTACACCAGCACCGGCCCGTCGTCGGCGTCGGCACCCGCGCGACCACGGCGGCGGCTGCTCATGACGACGGGACGACCTCCGGGCCGTCCGCTCCGTCACGCAGTTCGAATCCCGCCGCGATGATGGCGTCCCTCAGGGCATCGGCCTCCGCGAAGTCGCGGGCGGCACGGGCGTCCTCGCGGCGCCTCACCATGTCGAGCACCTCGGCGGGCACGGAGTCGTCTCCCCCGCCTGCCGCCAGCCCCGCGAGGCCGAGCATGTCGAGCAGGCCGGCAAGCTCCAGCCGCACCTCCTGCAACTGCCCCTCGGCGGGACGACCGCGCTCGAGTGCCTGGTTGATGGCCCGCACCAGGTCGAAGATGGCCGCCATGGCACCCGGGGTGCCGAAGTCGTCATCCATGGCATCGAAGAAGCGGGTCCGGGCCTCCACCACGGCGGTGGCAAGCGCGGTGTCGTTGCCGTCGCCAGCGTCTGCCAGCGCCCTGTCGAGCGCGCGAATGGCGTTGCGGATGCGCCGGCAGGCCGCCTCGGCATCGTGCAGCCGCTCGTCCGAGAACGGCAGGCGCGAGCGGTAGTGGCTCTGCATGAAGTAGGCGATCACGGTGTCGGCGCCCCACTGCCCCACCACATCGGCCAGCAGCGCGATGTTGCCGATACTCTTGCTCATCTTGCTGTCGCTGAGTTCGAGCATCTCGTTGTGCATCCAGATGCGCGCGAAGGGGGCGCCATGGGCGCCCTCGCTCTGGGCGATCTCGTTCTCGTGATGCGGGAACACCAGGTCGATGCCGCCGCCATGCACCGAGAAGCCCATGCCGAGCTCACGCTCTGCCATGGCCGAGCACTCGATGTGCCAGCCGGGGCGGCCGGGGCCCCACGGGGAGTCCCACGAGGCGTCCTCTCCCTCCTTCAGCCCCTTCCACAGGGCGAAGTCGAGGGGGTCCTCCTTGAGGTTGCCCGGGTCGGTGTCGGGCATGTCGTCGAGCCGGCGTCCGGACAGGCACCCGTACTCAGGGAACGCCCGCACGCGGAAGTACACGTCGCCGCCGGCCGCATAGGCCATGCCCTTGTCCACGAGGTCGCCGATGAGCGCCACGATCTCGTCCATGCAGCCGGTGACGAGCGGCTCGGCGTCAGGGCGCCCGAGACCCAGCAGGTCGGTATCGGCGATGTACTGCCGCGTGCAGCGGTCGGCGAGCTCGGTGGAGGGGATTCCCTCTGCGCGCGCGGCGTCGTAGATCTTGTCGTTGACGTCGGTGACGTTGATGACCAGGCGCGCGCGCATGCCACGACGCTCGAGGTATCGCTTGAGCACCGAGAACACCACGAACGGGCGGGCGTTGCCGATGTGGATGCGCGAGTACACCGTGGGGCCGCAGGCGTAGATGCCGATGACGCCATCCGGGCCGGGCTGCACCTCCTCGTCGCGGCCGCTCAGGGTGGAGTGGAGCCTGAGGCTCACGCCTCCACCTCCACCAGCGCCACGGCCTGGCATGCGATGCCCTCTTCCCTGCCGGTGAAGCCCATCCTGTCGGTGGTGGTGGCATGCACCGATACCGGCGCGCCCACCACGCGCGTGAGGGCCTCCTGCATGGCGTCGCGGTGGGGCCCGATGCGCGGCCGCTCGCACATGACCACGGCATGCACGTTCACCGGCTCCGCGCCCTCCGCGCGCATCCACTCGAGCACATGGGCGATCATCGCGGCGCCACTCACGCCCTTCCACTCGGGCGCACCCGGCGGGAACAGCACGCCGATGTCGGGGCCACCCGACGCCGCGAGCAGGGCGTCGCACACCGCGTGCGCCACCACATCGCCATCGGAGTGGCCCGCGAGGCCGGTGGGGTGCTCGATGGCCACCAGCCCCAGCATGAGGGGCACGCCCTCCTCCAGGCGATGGGCATCAACGCCGAGTCCGACCCTCATGCCCACCGGATCACCACCTGTTCGGGTTCGCGTGCGTTGAAGCGCGTGATGGTCTCATACCCGGCTCCGCGCAGCGCCGCGACGGCCGTGGGGTAGTCGCGCGCGACATCCTCGGGCCGGTGCGCGTCGCTCGAGAGCGTCACCGGCACGCCGGCTACACGGAACGCCGTGAGCCAGTCGGGGTCGGGGTAGAGCTCGCGGCAGGGCTTGCGCAGGCCTGCGGACGAGCACTCCACGGCCACGCCCGAATCGGCGATCGCCGCGATGACCTCGTCACGACGCGCCTCGAGCGCCCGTGGCATGGGCGTGCCGAACACCTTCGGCAGGTCGGGATGCGCCAGCACGTCGAACAGGCCGCTCGCGGCGGCGGCGCCGAGCTCGTCGAGGTACCGGCCCCAGGTCTCGTCGGGCCCGAGGTCATCCCAGCACGGATAGTCGGGGTGATCCACGGCGAGGTCGCCGAGCCAGTGCACCGAGCCGAGAACGATGTCGAACGGGTGCGCTGCGAGCAGATCGCGGATGTCATCGACGCGACCGGGGATCCAGTCCATCTCGATGCCGATGAGCACCGGCAGGCCCGCCTCGCGCGCGTCGGCCAGCGCGGCGCAGTGCCCCGCGAGATCCTCAGTGGCCTCGGCCTGCCACCACGGGTTGGGGTGCCAGTCGCGAACGTCGCGGAAGCGGTGCACGTGCTCGGTGATGGCGATCTCCCCCACCGCGTGGGCGCGCGCGGCGTCCACGTACCGCCCGATCCAGCCGATCGACCGGGGGCCGCCCAAGGCATCCCATCGCGCGTGGTCCTGTTCGCGCGCCTCGGGGCCGTCGGGCTGCAGGTGGAGGTGGTAGTCGGTGAGCACCGGCGCGGGACGTTACGTGATGCGCCCCGACCCGAGCAGCACCTCGACCAGCGCGAGGTCGGCAGGGGTCGTGACCTTCATGTTGGGCGTGCCGCAGTCCACCAGCGTCACGGGAATTCCCCTGCGCTCGGCCATGCCCGCGCAGTCGGTTGCCGAGTCGAGTTCCCCGGCATCGGCCTCGGCGAACACCCCGCGGATGAGGTCGGCCCGGAACACCTGCGGCGTCTGCGCCCCCCAGAGGCCCGAGCGGTCAACCGTGGCATCCACGCGGCCGTCGGCATGGGCGCGCTTGAGCGTGTCGGCCACGGGGGCGGCAGCGATGACGGCCCCCTCGGTGCGCGCGCGCGCGATGAGCCTGTTCACCAGCGACGCGGTGATGAGCGGGCGGGCGGCGTCGTGAACGAGGATGACGTCGACGTCATCGGGCAGCGCCGCGATGCCGGCGGCCACCGAGCGCTGCCGACTCGACCCACCCGGCACGATCGCGTGCAGGGCGGCCTGCGTGCCGACAGCCGCCGCCATCTCCAGCTCCATGCCGGGTGGGCACGCGATGACGATGGGGCCCACATCGCCGGCGTGCTCGAGCGCGCGCACCGACCACGTGACGAGCGGCAGCCCGGCGGCGCGCACGAGGGCCTTGGGCACCCGCGCGCCCAGCCGCTCGCCGGAGCCCGCGGCCACGATGATGGCCCCGGTGGTCACCGCCCGGTGGAGGCGAGCCGGGCGAAGATCATCTTGCCGGACGGATTCTGGATGGCTGATGTCACCTCCACGTCGGTGACATCGCTGCCCACCAGCCGGCGGCCGCCTTCCACCACCACCATGGTCCCGTCGTCGAGATAGGCCACGCCCTGGTCGTACTCGCGACCCTCGCGGATGATGCGCACGGTGAGGGTCTCACCGGGCAGCACCGCCGGCTTGAGCGCGTTGGCCAGCTCGTTGATGTTGAGCACCTCGATGCCCTGGATGCGCGCCACCTTGTTGAGCGCGTAGTCCGTGGTGACGATGGTGGCGTGCATGTCGCGCGCCAGGTTCACCAGCTTGGCGTCCACGCCCTCCCCGGCCACGTCTCCCGTGCGGATCTGCACGCGCTGCTCGCCCGCCGCCTTGATCTCCTCCACCAGGTCGAGCCCGCGGCGCCCGCGCTGGCGCTTCTCCGGGTCGGCGGAGTCGGCCACGCGGTGCAGCTCGTCGATGACGAACGCGGGGATCACGATCTGCCCGGGCATGAACCGTGCGTTGATCACGTCGATGATGCGGCCGTCGATGATGGCACTGGTGTCGATGAGGCGAGGGGCCACCGACGACGCGCTGCGCGACCGCACGCCCACCAGGCGGAGGATGTCGGCGTGCTTGCGCGCGGCAATGCGGGCGAACACGTACGCCACCAGCAGCACCACGGGCAGCAGCAGGTACGGCCCCACCACCGGCAGCCGTGCCACGGCGAAGCCGGCCAGGGCCGCGGCCACCAGCCCCACCACAAGGCCGAGGGCACCCACCATGAGCTCGCCGGCCGATCGCTTGTCGGCGGCGCGATCGATTGCGCGCATGCGCGACGGCAGCCAGCGGGCCACGATGCCGCCCACGGTCCATCCGATGATGGCGCCGAGGGCGATGACCCCCACATAGGCCACGTACTGCCAGGGGTCGCCGAGATGGCGGCCGAGATTGACGGTGCGCCCGATCTGGTACGCGCCGAGCGCACCGAGCAGCAGCAGCACGCCCTGGGTGACCAGCGCCACCATGCCGCGGGGCTCGCGCGGCCGCGCGGGCGGGCCCGGGTACGGGAGGCCGGACGGGTTCACGGGGCGGTGCCCGCGGTCACCCGTGGCGGCGGAACGCTCATTGTCGGTCCCCGTGGACGTACCCATCACCCCCTCCCCTTCCGTCAGGAATTCAACCCGCGCAGGGCGGCTTCCTGCGGCATGGCCATGCCGCGGCCACCGAGGATTGCACGCCGGGGCGCAATCGTCACGCCGTGGTGGACCGGAATGCCGCCCGGATGGCGTCGCGCAACTCGGCATGGGGCTGCACGGACGCCGGCTGCGGGCCCGCGCCCAGTGCGTCGCCAAGAGGACCCGTGAGCGCCCGTGGAACGGCATGGTCGGCGGCCGCGCGCAGCCGGCGCGCTGCGTGTCCCACGGGCCTGAGCGCGCCTGTGAGCCCGATCTCCCCCATCGCCGCCACCGGGCCGGGCAGCGCCTCACCGCGTGCCGCGGACGACACGGCGAGGGCGATGGCCAGGTCGGCAGCGGGGTCGGGGGCGCGCGCGCCGCCCGCCACGCTCACGAACACGTCCTGGTCACCCACCCGTACCCCGGCATGACGTGACAGCACGGCCAGTACCTGCGCCAGGCGGGTTCGATCGACGCCTCCGGCCACGCGACGCGGCGGCACGATGTCGGTGGGGCCCACCAGGGCCTGCACCTCCACCAGCACTGCGCGGCTTCCCTCGATCGCGGGGAACAGGCACGACCCCACGCGCTCACCGGCCTCAGCCAGGTAGATGCCCGAGGGATCGTCCACGGACACCAGGCCCTCGGGGCGCATCTCCAGGATGCCCGTTTCGTTTGTGGAGCCGAATCGGTTCTTCATCGCGCGCAGCACCCGCTGGGCACGCACGTCGTCGCCCTCGAACGAGATGACGGCATCCACCATGTGCTCGAGCAGCCGGGGCCCGGCCAGCCCGCCATCCTTGGTCACCTGCCCCACGATGATCATGGCGGTGCCGCGCTGCTTCGCCACGCGCACCAACTCGGCCGTGACCTGCCGCACCTGTGCGGGGCTTCCCGCACCGCTGTCCACGGAGTCGGATGCCAGCGTCTGCACCGAATCGATGGCGCACACCCCAGGCGGGTCGGCTTCGAGCACCTGCACCACCGACTCCAGGTGGGTCTCGGGCATCACGCGGATGGCGCCGCACTCCGGACCCAGGCGCTCGGCACGGGCCTTCACCTGCGCGGGCGACTCCTCGCCCGTCACCAGCAGCGCCGTGCGGGTGCGGGCCATGTGCGCCAGCGCCTGCAGCACCAGGGTGCTCTTGCCGATTCCGGGCTCGCCCCCGATGAGCACCAGGGAGCCCGGCACCAGCCCACCGCCCAGCACGCGATCGAGCTCGGTGATGCCGGTGGGGATGCGGCTCTCGCTGAGGGGCTCGACCTCAGCCAGAGGTCGAGGAGCAGCCGGGGCCACCGCGGCCCGACCGGAACCCGACCTCGACGCCCTGCGGGTCGCGGTCGGTGCCTCCTTCAGCGTGTCCCACTCGCCGCAGGCGGGGCAGCGCCCCACCCAGCGAGCCGACACGTGCCCGCAGCCATCACATACGAACTGGCTGCGGGCCCGTGGCGGGCTCAGTGACTACTCCGCGTCCGCGTCCGCGTCGGCGCCCACGGCGACGGCCTCGGCAGCGGGAGCGGCCGGTGCGGCCGGGGCCTCACGGCGGTCCATCCTCATCTTGTCGCCGTCGCGGTCGGCCACGATGACCAGGCCCTCGGAGAAGGTTCCCCGCAGGAGCTCGTCGGAGAGCGGATCCTCGAGGAGGCGCTGGATGGCACGGCGCAGCGGGCGGGCGCCCATGGCCGGGTCGTAGCCCTCCTCCACCAGGAGGTCCTTGGCGTCGTCGGTGAGCTGCAGCGTCACGCCCTGCTCGGACAGCTGGCGCTGCAGGCGCACGAGCATGAGATCGATGATCTGCTTGATCTCTTCCTTGGACAGCTGGTGGAAGACGATGATCTCGTCGATGCGGTTGATGAGCTCGGGCCGGAAGGCCTTCTTGAGCTCACCCATGATGCGGCCCTTCATGTCGTCGTAGTCCATGCCGCCGTCCTCCTCCGCCACGCTGAAGCCCAGCGGGGTGGATCGGG
>JBIIJJ010000056.1:0-8752 GCA_044233875.1 Miltoncostaeaceae bacterium
GACATCATCGTGGCAGCCGTCGGCGTGCCGGAGATGGTGCGCGGCGACTGGGTCAAGCCAGGCGCTACGGTGATCGACGTGGGCATGAACCGCCTCGACGATCGCCTGTGCGGAGACGTCCATTACGACGAGGTGGCGGAGGTCGCGGGCGCCATCACTCCCGTTCCCGGGGGCGTGGGACCCATGACGATCGCTTTCCTATTGGCCAACACCCTCCAGTCGGCTGAGCGCCGTATGGGGGACGAACCGACGAGGGGAATCATTTCGTGAAGATCGCCATCTTCGGCGGCACCGGCGACCTGGGTCGCGGTCTCGCCATCACCTTTGCTGCTGCAGGCCACGAGATCATCGTGGGTTCGCGCAGCCAGGAGCGCGCTGACGAGGCCGCTGCGGGGCTGCGCGAGGCGTACCCCGAGGGCACCTTCGTACCCATGGAGAACGCCGCAGCCGCGGCTGCGGGCGAGATGGCCGTGCTGTCCATCCCGTACGAGGGCATCGAGGCCACCATGCCCGCCTTGGCCGAGCCCCTTGCGGGCAAGGTGCTCGTGAGCGTCGTGAACGCACTCAAGTTCGGCAAGAGCGGCGCCATGGCCGTGCTCGACCTGCCGGCCCCGTCGTGCGCCCACCAGATCCAGGACCTCGCGCCTGAGGCCAAGGTCGTGGTGGCCTACAACAACCTGCCGGCCGCAGCGCTGCAGGAGCGCCACCGCATCGAGGGCGACGTCCTGGTGTGCGGCAAGAGCAAGGATGCCCGCGAGGCCGTGGTGGAGCTCACCAAGGACATCCCGGGCTGCCGCGGCCTGGACGCCGGGCCGCTTGCCAACGCCATCATCATCGAGGGCATGACCGCCGTCATCATCAACCTCAACAAGAGGTACGGCGGCGAGGCCTCGATCAACGTGACGGGCCTGGAGAACGCCCCTTCGCGCTCGTAATACCGGCCTTCGGGTGACCCCCGGCGGGCTCGGCTGCGCTCAGGCGTAGCCGAGCTCGTCCAGGCGGTCCTCGTCGAGGCCCATGTGGTGGCCGAGCTCGTGCAGCACGGTCACCCGTACCTGGTGGCGCAGCGTGGCGGCGTCGCGGAAGTGATCCACCATCGGGTGCATGTAGATCGTGATGCGCGGCGGGAATGCGCCCGAGGGCATGGTGCCGGTGGTGATCGGGTGGCCCTCGTAGAGGCCGTAGAGCGAACGGCCATCGGCGTGCGGCTCCACGATGAGGGCCACCTCGTCCAGCGCAGACAAGAACGGCTCGGGGATATCCTCGACGGCGTCTGCCACCAGCACCTCGAAGAGGTCGAGCGGCGACATCGGTGATGCGTCGGGGTCCACGGCGGCACCGTAACGCGTGGCGGCATCAGTGACCGTTCCGGGCGGTCTGCACCCCGGGCCATCTATATCGTGCCCCACCATGCACGGAGCCTCCCGATGAAGGACCTCGTGGCGCGAATCGCGTCGTTCCCCGCCGGCAAGCGCGGCAAATGGGTTGTCCTCGCGGCGTGGGTCCTCGTGCTGTTCCTGCTCTTCCCGCTTGCGTCGAAGTTCGAGTCCGCGCAGTCGAACGAGCCCTCGAGCTTTCTGCCCGGAGCCGCCGAGTCGGTCACCGTGCTCGACCTCCAGGAGAAGTTCCCGGGCGGCGACGTCACGCCCGCCGTTGCGGTGGCCCAGCGTGAGGGTGGGCTCACCGCGGCCGACCGGGCGGCGCTGGCCAAGGCCACGGCCGAGTTCAGCACGCCGCTCCCGAAGGGCGTCGAGCCGCCGGGGCTCGTGCCGGGCCCGGTCTCCCCGGACGGCACGTCGCAGTTACTCATCGCCAACCTCACGGTGGATGGCGACTCCGAGTTGCTGCTCGAGAACGTGCAGGCGCTGAGGGCCGACCTGGCGGCGAGCGCGCCACCGGGGCTCGAGGTCAAGGTGACCGGCCCGGCCGGCCTCGCTGCCGATGCCATCGAGGTGTTCGGCGGCATCAACACGAATCTCGTCCTCGCCGCCCTCGTGCTGGTGTTCGTGCTGCTGCTCATCATCTATCGCAGCCCGATCTTCTGGGTGCTTCCCCTCATCGCGCTCGGGTTCGCCGAGATCACCGTGCGCGCCTTCGGGTACCTGCTCGCCGATGCCGGGGTGGTGGTGAACGGGCAGTCGGCCGGCATCCTGCTGGTGCTGGTGTTCGGGACGGGCACGGATTACGCCTTGCTTCTCACGGCGCGCTACCGCGAGGAGCTCCGTCGCAACACGGACAAGCACGAGGCCATGCGCATCGCCATCCTGCGTGCAGGGCCAGCCATCGTGGCGTCTGCCGGTACGGTCATCGCAGCGCTCCTGTGCCTCTCGATCGCCGAGGTCAACGGCACGGCCGGGCTGGGTCCCATCGGGGCGATGGGCGTGTTCGTCGCCATGCTCGTGATGCTCACCGCTCTTCCTTCGCTGCTCCTGCTGGGTGGCCGCGTTGCCTTCTGGCCGTTCATTCCACGGTTCGGGTCCACCGGGAGCAATGAGACGCAGGGGTGGTGGCGCGGGCTCGCCGACCGGGTGGGGCGACGCCCCCGTGCCACGTGGGTGACAACGGTTGTGGTGCTCGGTGCGTGCTGCTTCGGCCTGCTCTCCTACAACGCTACGCTCACGTCGGCCGACGATTTCCGGGGGGACGTCCAGTCGGTGCAGGGCCAGGAGCTGATCACGCGCGCCTTCGCAGCCGGATCCTCGGCGCCCACGAACGTGATCGTTCCGCCGGGGGCCAATGAGGCGAAGGTCGTCGCCGCGCTGAAGGCGACGCCCGGCGTGAGCGGCGTGCGCAGGGTGAGCGCCGGCGAGCCCGGCACGCTCTACGACGTCACCCTGTCCGACCCGCCGTACAGCAGCACGGCATATGCGGTCATCGACGACCTCCGCGAGCGCGGCAAGGCTGCCGGCGGGCAGGGCGTGCTGGTGGGTGGGCCCACGGCCACGGAGGCCGACCTCGACGCGGCGTCGAGGCGCGATCTCAAGCTGCTGATCCCGGTCGTGCTGGTGGTGGTGCTGGTGATCCTTGCCCTCCTCCTGAGGGCAATCGCTGCACCGCTCGTGCTCATCGGCACGGTCATCCTGTCGTTCGTGGCGGCGCTCGGAATCGCCGCCCTCATCTTCGACCTCGTCGGCTTTGCCGGGGAGAGCCCCGCCCTGGCCCTGTTCGGCTTCATCTTCCTCGTGGCCCTCGGCGTGGACTACAACATCTTCCTGATGGCCCGCGTGCGCGAGGAGACCCTCGAGCACGGAACGCGCGAAGGCATGCTGCGCGGCCTGGCGGTGACGGGTGGTGTCATCACCGCCGCCGGCATCGTGCTTGCGGGCACGTTCGCCGTGCTCGCGGTGCTGCCCCTGGTCAGCATCACGCAGATCGGTTTCCTCGTGGCCTTCGGGGTGCTCCTCGACACCCTGGTGGTGCGCACGCTGCTGGTGCCCGCCCTCGTGCTGGACCTCGGGGATCGCACGTGGTGGCCGTCGGCGCTCTGGAAGCGCCGACGCACCGACGCTCCCTAGCGGGTGCGGTGCTCCCAGCCGAGTCGCTCGGGGGTCACGTCGCGCCCGTCGCGCATGGCCACCACGCCGGGCTCGCCCTCTCGCAGCACGCCCACCACCGTGACATGCGGCTCCAGGCCGGCCGATGGGGGTACCGCCGCCAGCAGGTGGTAATCCTCGCCGCCGGTGGCCGCCAGTACCTCGGCGTCGAGTCCGGTGGCGGCTGCCACTTCCGCCACGCCGGGCGCCACGGGCACCGAGCCCAGGTCGATCTCGGCACGAACGCCCGATGCCATGGCGAGCCGGTGTGCGTCGAGAAGCAGCCCATCGGAGATGTCGATCATCGCGGTGGCGCCCGACTCCGCCAGGTGCAGGCCGTCGTCCACGAGCGGCGTGGGGCGCAGGTGGGTGGTCACCAGCGCGTCGGACTCCCGCACCTCCTGTCGCAGCCGGCTGTCCCCGAGCAGCAGCAGCCCTGCCGCAGAGGCGCCGAGCGGGCCTGAGACCACGAGCACGTCGCCGGGGCGCCCGCCGGACCTCAGGACCGGTCGCACGCCATCGGTGGTCCTGCCGCAGATGGCGACCGAGAGCGTGAGCACCGGTGCGGCCGATACATCCCCGCCCACGATCGACATCGCGTTGTCGCCGGCCAGGTCGTCCATGGCCTCATAGATGCGGTCGACGTCCGCGGCGGGCAGGTCGTCGGGAACGCCAAGGCCCACCATGGCGGCCACCGGCAGGCCACCCATGGCGGCGATGTCCGAGATGTTCACGGCGAGCGCCGTGTGGCCGATGTCCTCGGGGGAGTGGGTGGCGCGGCTCACGTGCACGCCGTCCACCACCATGTCGAGGGCGAGGATGGTGCCGTCGTCGAGCACCGCGGCATCGTCGCCGATACCGACATTCACTCCACCGCGCATGCCCGCCCGTGCGGCGATGCGCCGGATCAACTCGAGCTCGCCGGCCATGGCGCGACCGTACCACCCGCGCGGTGCCCGCTCGGCTACAGTCCGCCGCCGATGATCGACGACTCCACGGTCCACCACGTGGCACGGCTTGCCCGCCTTCGCCTGAGCTCCGACGAGCAGCACGTAATGCGCGAGGAGCTCTCGGGCATCCTCGAGCACATCGATGCCATCCGTGCCATGGACCTGGATGGTGTTCCTCCCACCACGCATGTGATCGAGGTCGTCAACGTGCTGCGGCCCGACGAGCCGCGTGCGAGCCTGCCGCGCGAGCAGGCCCTGCGCGAGGCCGCGGATGTGGTGGACGATTCATTCGGCGTGCCGAGGATGGACTGATGTCACTGCGCGACCTCTCGGCCCTCGAGCAGATCGCCGCACTCGAGGCGGGGGAGACCACCTCGCTCGAGTTGGTCGACGCCCACCTGTCGGCGGTGGAGGCGGACGACGTCGAGGCATTCCTGGCCATCGACGCCGACGGCGCTCGCGCCCGGGCCCGTGAGATCGACGCCATGGCGCAGCGGCCCCCGCTCGCCGGCGTGCCGATCGCCATCAAGGACGCCCTCTCCACCCGCGACGTGGTGACCACCTCGGGATCAAAGATGCTCGAGGGCTTCCGGCCCGTGTACACGGCCACCTGTGTCGAGCGGCTCGAGCAGGCAGGCGCCATCGTGGTGGGCAAGACGAACATGGACGAGTTCGCCATGGGCTCGAGCACCGAGAACTCGGCGTACAAGAACACGCTCAACCCCTGGGACCACCAGCGCGTGCCGGGCGGTTCCAGCGGCGGTTCGGCGGCGTCCGTGGCGCAGCGGCAGGTGCCGTGGTCGCTGGGCTCCGACACCGGCGGTTCCATCCGCCAGCCGGCCGCGCTGTGCGGGATCGTCGGGATGAAGCCCACATACGGCGCCGTGTCGCGGTACGGGCTCATCGCCTTCGCGTCGTCCCTCGACCAGGTCGGCCCCTTCAGCCGCACGGTCGCCGACTCCGCACTGCTGCTCAAGCACATGGTGGGCAGGGACCCCATGGACTCCACCTCCCTCGACTGGCCCGTGGACCTCGCGGTGCCCACGGCAGAAGACCTCACGGGCCTGCGGGTGGGAGTGGTTGAGGAGCTCATGGGGGAGGGCGTCGAGCCCGGTGTCAAGGCGGCCATCGAGCAGTCGCTGCGCACGATGGAGGACCTCGGGGCCACGGTGGTGCCCGTGAGCCTGCCCACCGCCCTCAGCGGCCTCGCCACCTACTACGTACTCGCGCCCGCCGAGTGCTCGTCGAACCTCGCCCGTTTCGACGGTATCCGGTACGGCCCGGTCGCCGAGGCCGACAACCTGCTCGATCAGTACGAGGTCACGCGCGGCCGCCTGTTCGGCCCCGAGGTCAAGCGCCGCATCATGCTTGGCACATTCGCGCTGGCGTCGGGCTACTACGACCAGTACTACGGCCGCGCCCAGCGCGTGCGCACGCTGATCGTGCGCGAGTTCGCCCAGGCCTTCGAGCAGGTCGACCTGCTGGCCTCTCCCACCTCACCCACCGTGGCGTTCCCGCTGGGCGACCGCACCGCAGATCCCTACGCCATGTACCTGGCCGACGTCTGCACGATCCCCGCGAGCCTCGCCGGCCTGCCCGCCATATCGATCCCGTGCGGGCTGTCCGAGGGGCTGCCGGTGGGCCTGCAACTGGCTGGTCCTGCGTTCAGCGAGAACCGGCTGTTCGACGCGGCCCACGCGCTGGAGCAGGCCATCGGCTTCGACACGCGTCCTCCGGGGCTCGGCACATGAGCGCGTTCGAGCCCGTGATCGGCGTGGAGATCCACGTGCAGCTCTCCACCCGCACCAAGATGTTCTGCGGCTGCGAGTTGTCATTCGGCGACCCGCCCAACACGCATACGTGCCCGGTGTGCCTTGCGCACCCCGGCGTGCTGCCGGTGGTCAACGCGGAGGCCGTGCGGCGTGCGCTGCTCATCGGCCTGGCCCTGGGCTGCGAGATCGCCCCGAGTTCGATATTCCACCGCAAGAACTACTTTTACCCCGACCTCCCCAAGGCGTACCAGGTCAGCCAGTTCGACATCCCCATCTGCGGGCGGGGGGAGTTCACGGCCATCAGGGAGGACGGCAGCGAGCTGACCGTGGGCATCACGCGCGCGCACCTCGAGGAGGACGCCGCGAAGCTCACGCATGCGGGCGGCCGCCGGGCGGGGGCGGAGGGGTCGGTTGTCGACTTCAACCGCGGCGGCACGCCGCTGGTGGAGATCGTCACGGAGCCCGACCTGCGCTCGGCCTCCGATGTGGCGGTGTTCCTGCGCCAACTGCGCCAGACGCTGCTGTTCCTCGGGGTGAGTGACTGCTCCATGGAGGAGGGTTCGATGCGCGCCGATGCCAACGTGTCGATCCGTCCCGTGGGTGCGCACGAACTCGGCACGAAGACCGAGCTCAAGAACATGAACTCGTTCCGGTTCCTCGAGCGCGGCATCGAGGCCGAGATCGCCCGCCAGGAGGGCATCATCGCGTCCGGCGGCAGGGTGTCGCAGGAGACCGTGCACTACGAGCCCGACACCGGGCACATCACGTCGCTGCGCTCGAAGGAGGAGTCGCACGACTACCGGTACTTCCCCGAGCCCGACCTCGTGCCGGTAGTGCCGGACCCGTCGTGGGTCGATGGCCTGCGCGCCGATCTGCCCGAGCTGCCCGTTCCGCTGCGTCGCCGCATGGTGGCCGAGATGGGCCTGTCGGAAGAGGACGCCGCGGTGCTCACGGAGAGCCCGGAGCTTGTGGCGTACTTCATGGAGGCCGCGGCCCTCGCCGACCCGAAGGCCTGCGCCAACTGGATCCGCGGTGAGCTGCGTGCCCAGCTGCGCGAGGCGGGCGCCGAGCCGTGGCAGTCGAAGGTGACGCCGTCCCATGTGGCCGAGCTGGTGGGCCTGCTCGCCGACGGCACCGTGTCGGTGCCTGCGGCCAAGGAGGTGCTGGCGGAGGTCATCGCGTCCGGCACCGGCCCCGCCGAGGTGGTGGAGAGCAAGGGCCTGGGCGCCATGGACGAGTCGGAGCTCGCGGCGATCGTGGCGGAGTTGGTGGCCGCAAACCCGGACCAGGCCCAGCAGCTGCGCGAGGGCAAGGACAAGGTGCTGGGCTTCTTCGTGGGGCAGGCCATGAAGAAGACGGGCGGCCGGGCGAATCCGCAGGCGGTCCAGAAGCTCGTGCGCGACGCGGTAGGCCAGTAGCCGACGCGCGGCCGATCGCGCGTCGGGGCGGCCCTGACGCCGTGGGGTATGCTCCCGCGCCGTGACCCAGCACACCCTCTCCGTCCTCGTTGAGAACAAGCCGGGCGTGCTCTCGCGCGTCGCCGGAATGTTCACGCGACGTGGCTACAACATCGACTCCCTCACGGTGAGTCCCACCGAGCACGAAGATCGCTCGCGCATGACGATCACGGTGGATGCCTCGCGGTTCCCCGTGGAGCAGATCACCAAGCAGCTCGACAAGCTCATCAACGTGATCAAGGTCCGGGATCTCGATCCCGCGAACATGGTCGCCTGCGAGCTCGGGCTGTTCAAGGTGTCCACCATCGAGGCCGCACGCGCCGAGGTGCTCGCCCTCGTGGACATCTTCAAGGGCGAGATCGTCGACGTGACGAGTGAATCCATGATCATCCAGGCCACCGGCACCACGGCTGAGCTCGAGAACCTCGAGGAGCTCCTCCGCAACAACGGTCTGGTCGAGATGGTCCGCACCGGCGTCGTGGCACTGGGCCGCGGCGGCAAGACCACCTAGTCGAAGAAAGACCAGATGAGCGACGAGCTGAAGATGATCTACGACGGCGACGCCGACCTGAGCCTCCTCGATGGCAAGACCGTTGCCATCATCGGATACGGCAGCCAGGGCCACGCGCACGCGCTGAACCTGAAGGAGTCCGGGGTCAACGTGGTCGTGGGCCTTCGCCCCGACTCGAAGTCGGCCGCCAAGGCCAAGGCCGACGGCCTCGAGGTGCTCACGCCGCTGGAGGCCACCAAGAAGGCCGACATGGTGATGATCCTCGTGCCCGACGAGATCATGGGTGACGTCTACGCCGCCGAGGTCGCCGAGGGGCTCGAGCCCGGCAACATGCTGCTGTTCGCCCACGGCTTCGCCATCCACTTCAAGCAGATCACGCCGCCCGAGGGCGTGGACGTCGCAATGGCAGCTCCCAAGGGACCCGGCCACCTGGTGCGCCGCCAGTACACCGAGGGCAAGGGCGTCCCAGGCCTCATGGCCGTCGAGGTCGACGCAACGGGCAACGCCGAGGCCCTCACGCGCGCCTACT
>JBIIJJ010000055.1:0-8837 GCA_044233875.1 Miltoncostaeaceae bacterium
CCGACCAGCGGTACGAGGTCCATGGGCTCCACGAGCGAGCCGGGGGTCATGGGGTCGGCGGCGAACGACAGCACCTGCCCCTTGCCCACGCGCCGCAGCACGGCGGCAGGGCGCTGGTCGAGATGGGTTGCCACCACCGTGGCGCCGGCCGGGACGTCCGTGAACGCCCACGAGCGGCGGTCGGCCACGGGGATGGTGTAGAGGTCGGGCGGGGTGGCCGTGCCCAGGGCCCCCTTGCGCATGAGCAGCACGCCGCCGGCCTCGCCGCCCAGGCGGCCGCCCTTGAGCGCCGCACCGATGTCGGACAGGTCCTTGTTGTCGGGCGTGCGCGCGAACGCCGTGGGGTCGGTGACCACCAGGAAGCCGCCGGCGTTCACCCAGTCGCGCAGCGCCTCGGCGAACGGACGCGACAGCGTGTCGCCGCGCGGCAGCCACATCACCTTGGCGCGCGCCAGGCGCTCGCGCTGCGCCGCAAGGCGCTCATCGGTGTCGAACACGAACGGCGCGCCGTTCAGTTCGCCCAGGAGGGAATGCGTGGTGTAAAGGGCATCACCCGATGTCCGGTAGCGCGAATCGCCGCGCTTGTTGGGCTGGCCCTGCCCCTCGCTCATGAGCGAGTAGACCACCACCGTCGAGGGATCCACCGGCGCCTCGGGCAGGTTCAGCCCCCGCAGCCGCGACGCCAGCGACAGCATGCCGTCATACATCTTGCGCTTGGTGAAGCGCGGGTTGCCCTTGGCGTAGAAGGTGATGTGCGTGGCACCCGCGCGCAGTGCCTGGCTGGTCCATGTCTCCACGTCGGCGATGCCCGGTGTGTACTTCGCGTACGGGAAGGCCTGCACGATGATGCGCACCGGCTTGCCCGTCAGGTCGGACATCAGCTTGGCACCGAATCCCGGGTTGTAGCGCCCACGGCCCGGGTTGGCGCGCTCGGCATACGACACGTAGGGGTCGGTCTCGACGATGTCGGCGAATGTGCCCAATTGCGTGTAGTCCCAGGGGTTGAACCCGTCGATCATGTTGTAGTTGTTGGGCACCACACGCGCACCGGGGTCGAGCTTGCGGATGAGCGCCGCCTGCTCGGCCTTCATGGCGAAGAAGTTCCTGCCGGCCCACCGCGAGTACGCAAGCCACTGGAGGCCGGCGATGGGCGACTCGGTGCGCTTGGCACCCGCCGCCGGGGGCGCCCAGCCGAACTCGCGCTTTATCTGGGCGCTCTGCCGGCGCCACAGCGCGCTGCTCGCGGCCTTGCCGGCGGGCAGCACCACCAGGGGCTCATCCGAGCCGTTGTAGGCGAACACGTAGGGGGCGCCTCGAAGCCGCGGCACGATGCGCCGGATCTCCGACAGCGCCTTGCGCTGGTATGCCGTGTCGAGCAGCGACATGCGGCGGGTGGGCGCCTTGGTGTCGGGCTGGAACACGATGCCCGTGGGTCGGCACGTCTTCGGCCTGCGCGGGAACACGCACAGGGCCTCCTTGGCCGCGCGGGCCTCCACGTTGGCATCCCATGACAGCCCCGTTGCGTTGTAGAGGCGCAGGAAGTTGGCGGGGTTGCGCCACGACGATGGCTCGCGCGGCGACACGGGGATGTCGAACGGAAGCGACGCGAAGCCGCTGCCCCACAGGTAGTTGGCGCCCTCGGTGAGCAGGATCTGGTTCACCATCGGCAGCCACGTGGCCCGGGGGATGGGCAGCGGCCCGTTGGGCTTCCAGCGCGGGTGCTGCTCCTGGTTGAGCTCGTGGTTCCAGTCGAACACATGCCCCATGGGGCGGGCGTCCGCGGGCGACACGATGGCCACGGGCAGGGCCAGCGCAATAGTGGCGACGACGGCAATGGGGGCACGCATGCCCATCAGGCTAGATGCCCGCGCCGTCCATGTGGCCCAAGGGGGTCATGGTGAACAGGGTGTCCGACCGCAGGCCCAGGCGAAGGGTCTCCAGCGGGATGACCTCCTCGGGCGCGATGTTGCCCAGGTTCACGTTGGCCCCGAAGGTGCGCACGAACCACACCTGCTGCGCCTTCTGCGGCGCCTCGAAGAGCAGCCGGTGCACGTCGATGGCGTGCACGATCTCGTCGATGAGCCCCATGCGCACCTCGCCGTCGCCGCGGAACACGCCGGCGGTGCCGCTCTCGCGGGCCTCGGTGATGACCTTCCATGCCCCGGCACGGATCTCGGCCTCGATCATCTCCACCCAGCGGTAGGGGGCGATCACCACGTCGTTGTCCTTGGACCCCACCTCCGAGAGCACCGTGAAGTCCTGTGCGTACTCCTCGATGTACTCGAGCTTCTTCCCATGGGGAAGATCGACCGTGCCATCGGACACCTCCACGTGACGAAGGCCGAGCTCGCCGACGAAGTCCTTCCACTCGTCCAGCTTGCCCTGCACCAGGCAGGTCTCCCAGAAGGTGCCGCCGATCACCGTGGCCACGCCGAGCTGCTCGTAGAGCTTCACCTTCTCGCGCAGGTTCTGCATGACGTAGGCGGTGCCCCAGCCCAGCTTGACGATGTCGATGTAGTCGCCGCACGACTCGAAGAGGTCCTCGACCTGCCGCAGCGACATGCCCTTGTCGATCACGTGGGTCAGGCCGAACTGGCGCGGCTTGTCCGGCCGGCCCGGCAGCGTGAGGAAGTCGGCGGCGCGGCTCATGCCAGGGCCTCCCGGGCGGCGGAGGCGCCCGCGATGCGCCCGAACACGACGGTGTCGAGCAGCGAGTTGCCCATGAGGCGATTGGTGCCATGGACGCCGCCGGTGATCTCCCCCGCGGCGTAGACGCCGGGCAGCGTGGTGTGCCCGTGCTCGTCGATCACGAGCCCGCCGTTGCGGTAGTGCAGGACCGGATACACGAGCACGCGCTCCTTGGTGATGTCGACCCCTTGCTTGAGATACCGGTTGTGCACGTAGGCCAGGCGCTCGGCGGTGAAACCGGGGCCATGCTCCCGGTCGATGGCCGTGGTGTCGAGCCAGGCACCCATGGTGCCATCAGGTGCGGCTGCCCCGCGCCCCTCGGCCACCACGCGGATGATGGCATCGGCCACCACGTCGCGGGGGGCGAGTTCATCAACGAACCGCTCGCCGGAGGCATCATGGAGCGTGGCGCCATACGAGCGGGTGGTCTCGGGCAGCGCATAGCCCGCGAGGCCCGCGGGCCAGATGGCCCCGGTGGGGTGCCGCTGCCATGAGTCGAGATCGCGACCCGCGGCACCCAGGGCAACGGCCATCTCGAGCACCTCCGGCGTGGCGTCGGGGTGGTTGGTGCTCTTCTCGCCGATGCGCGCCGCCTCGCCGCCCAGCCCGCCGCCCGCCGCAAGCACCACCGCGCGGGCGTCCACGGCCGAGGTGGAGCCATCCCTGGCGCGCAGCGCGGCGCGCCAGCCATCCGCAGTGGGCTCAAGCGCCTCGAGCGCCGTCGCCTCGCGCACCTCGGCACCGCTGGCATTCACGGCGGCGCGGAGCGCCTGCACCATCTCGGCACCCGTGCGCTCCCCCGCCTGCAGCAGGCGCGGGCGACGCGCACCACCGCAGCGGATCACGCGCAGGTCGTCGCCATCCCGGCTGAATGCCACGCCCAGGGAGGCCAGCCACTCGATGGCGTCGGGCCCGCCCTCCACCAGGGTGCTCACCAGCACGGGGTCGGCATTCGCGTGCCCCGCGGCGAAGGTGTCCTCCATGTGGTCCCGGGTGGAGTCGTCGGGGCCCACCGCAGCCTGGATGCCGCCCTGGGCGCGACCGGTGTTGGATGCCCCGAGCGCCGACTTGGTCACCACCAGCACGGTGGCGCCGGCATCGCGTGCGGCCACGGCGGCGCTCATGCCCGCGCCGCCCGAGCCCACCACCAGCACATCGCACCGCATGGGCGGAGCGGTCACGAATCCCCGGGCTCTGCCGGCACCGCCGGGCCGCCCGCGGGGGGCACCAGGTCACCCAGGTGTTCGCCCGCGTACTCCACGAAGCCCTCGCTCACGCGGCTGGGCGTACGACCCGCATGGCGCACCAGCGAGAAGTCGCGGGCGAGCACGGCGCCCTCCACCTCCACCGCCACGAGCCGGCCCTCGGCGAGGTCGCGGTCCACCGCGAGGCGCGAGATCACCGTGATGCCCAGGCCATCGAGCACGGCCACGCGAACGGACTGCTGCAGGCCGAGCTCGAGGGTCACGTCGAGGTCGCGCATGCGTATTCCCGCGGCGCGGAACGCCGCCTCCAGGACGGCGCGCACGCCGGACCCGCGCTGCTGCAGGATCAGCGGCTGCGCCGCCAGGTCGGCGAGCGAGATGCGGCCCTTCTTCGCGAGCGGGTGGCCGGGCGGGCAGATGACCACCAGCTCATCGCGCACGAAGGGCTCGAATACCAACCCCCTGTGCGGGCGGGCGGCACCCACCACCCCGAGCTCGATCTCGTCGTCGAGCACGCGATCGCACACCGTCTGGGTGTCCTGCACCACGAGCGATACCTCGACGTCGGGGTTCTCCCTCTTGAAGCCGCCCAGAAGGTGGGGCAGCAGCAGCTCGCCGGGCCCGGTGGATGAGCCCAGCACGAGGGGCCCCGACAGGTGGTCGGACAGCCCCGCGACATCGCGCATCAGTTCATCCTCGAGCGCCAGCATGCGCCGGGCGTGAGTGTCCACCACCCGGCCGGCGTCGGTGAGGGTCACGCGGCGTCCGCTGCGGTCGAGCAGGCGCTGCCCAATGCGCTCCTCGAGCGCGCGGATCTGAAACGAGACCGCGGGCTGCGAGATGCCCAGTTCCTCAGCCGCATGCGAGAACGAGCCCTTGTCCACCACGGTGCGGAAGGTGAGCAGTTGGCGCAGGTCCATAAGCGAACCTTATCGGCCGGGCATGGCCGCCTGTTTCAGCGGCGCTCGGAGGCGATGTGGTGGCGACCCTCCGCGCACCAGTACACGAGGCCCTCACCGCTCTCGTGGCGGCCCACGCAGTAGGCGTCTGCGCGGTGCTCCGCGCAGGTGCGCCGAACCCGCGAGAGCAGGCCCTCGGCGTTCACGTGCACGCACCCCGCCGGGAGGATGTCCGGGCCGGTCAGCATGGTCACCGCAGCCGTGGTCATCGAATATCTCCCTGGTCGCCGGCCTGCACGTCTCCTGTTTCGCCGAAGCCCGCATCGTCCCTGCCCGCGCGGAGCGTGGACCAGAGGGCCTGGGATGCCACCACCTGGTCGCCGGAGGTCACCGCCACCCGCAGGTCCGCGATGCGCGCCTGCAGGGCGCCCGGGTCGAGCGCAGGGCGCGTGGCGCGGAGGATGCCGCCGTAGCGGGTGGGCCGGACTTCCTCATCGAGGTTGAAGAGCTCCTCGTGCAGCTTCTCCCCCGGTCGCACGCCGGTGACCTCCACCTGGATGTCGCGCCCGGGCTCCATGCCCGACAGCCTGATCATGTTGTGGGCCAGGTCCATGATGCGCACCGGCTCGCCCATGTCGAGCACGAACACATCGCCGCCCTCCGCGATGCCGGTGGCCTCGATCACCAGCTGCACGGCCTCGGGGATGGTCATGAAGTAGCGGGTCATGTCGGGGTGGGTCACCGTGACCGGGCCACCCGCGGCGATCTGCCGGCGGAAGATGGGCAGCACCGAGCCGGATGACCCCAGCACGTTGCCGAACCTCACCGCGGCGAACCTGGTGTCGGCGTCGCGGCCGTGCATCTCCACGATGCGCTCGGCCAGTGCCTTGGTGCCGCCCATGACGGTCTTCGGCTCGACCGCCTTGTCGGTGGAGATGAGGCACACCCGCTCCACGTGGTGGCGGGTGGCCAGATCGGCCAGCGTGGCCGTGGCCAGCGCGTTGTTGGCGATGGCCTGGATGGGGTTGAGCTCCATCATCGGCACGTGCTTGTAGGCCGCCGCGTGGAACACGATCTCGGGCCGGTGAGCGGTGAACACCTGCTCCATCAGCTCGGCGTCGCGGCAGTCGGCCACCACGGGGGTGGGCGCGTAACCGCGGTCGCGCAGCTCGAGGTCGATCTCGAAGAGGTTGTTCTCGGCGTGGTCCACGATGACCAGGCTGCTCGGCCCCACGGCGGCCACCTGGCGGCAGAGCTCCGAGCCGATCGATCCGCCCGCACCGGTCACGAGCACGCGGCGTCCGTTCAGGTAGCGCGCCACGCGCGCCATGTCGATCTCCACGGGGGCACGCCCGAGGACGTCCTCCACCTGCACCTCGCGCAGCTTCTGCACGGACACCTCGCCGTTCATCAGCTCCGGCAGGCCCGGCAGGGTGGTCACCCGCACGCCGGCGGTGCGGCAGCGTTCGACGATGTCGCGGCGCACCGCACCGGGCGCGGACGGCATGGCGATGATCACCTCGCGCGCGCGGGTCTCGCGCAGGATGCGCACCAGGTCGTCACGCGAGCCCAGCACCTTCACGCCACCCACGCGCAGGCCCTTCTTGCGGGGGTCGTCGTCGATGAGGCCCACCGGCGTGTAGGCGAGGGAGGCATTTGCCCGCATGTCGCGCAGCAGCGAGTTGGCGGCGTTGCCGGCACCGCACACGATGACGGGTCGCCCCTTGCCCACGCCTGCACCGCGCGACGAGCGTTCCATCACCGACCTCACCACGAAGCGCACGCCCCCGATGAGCAGCACGGTGAACAGGAAGTCCAGGGCGAATACGCCGCGCGGCACGGCCTCGAAGCCGTCGGGGCGCCAGAGGGTGAGGGCGAGCGTGACCAGCCCGCTGGCAACCAGGCACGCCAGCAGGATCTGCTCGAGGTCCTGGATGCCGGTGAACCGCCACCACCGCGTGTAGAGGCGGAAGGCGATGAAGGTGAGGATCTTGATGCCCACCACCACGCCCACGGTGATGAGGAAGAGCCGCTCGTAGCGGCCGGGCGGGTCGCCGTCGAACCTCACCACGAACGCCAGCCACCAGGCGAGCGATACGAGTGCGAGGTCGACCAGCACCTGCCCGAGGCGGTGCAACTGGCCGCGCCATGCGATGCGTCCGAAACCGGTGCTCATCGGCCGCCCATGCTATTCGAACGCCGGTAAACGCCGGCACGACGCGTTGCAGATGCCCCGAGGATGAGGTCCACGAGTATCTCCGGGTCGCGGAACGGCGGCGCCTCCTCGCGTTCGCGGCGCACCAGCGCGATGTCGGCCGGATCCTCCAGCCGGTGCAGGCGCCCCTCCTCGATGAGCCGGGCGTCCACCGCCCCCAGGCGACCGGCGAACGGGCTGTAGGCGGGCACGCCGAGGGCCACGGCCTCGCGGTTCATGGTGCCGCCTGCGCTGATCACCAGATCGGATGCCGCGATGAGCCCGGGGCCGTCCACTGCCACCTCGGGCACCAGCACGCCGCGCTCGCGAAGGGCCTCGCGCTGGGCGTCGATACGCGGCAGGGCCACCACCTGCACGGTGTCCGAATGCGCCTCGAGGTGATCCACCACCTGCGCGAAGAGATCGGTGGAGGCACCGCGGTGATAGAGCGTGACCTCGGGCGGCGGTCGCAGCACCACGATGACCTTGCCGGGGTCGAGGCCCAGTTCGTCGGCCACCCCGGGGTCAGGCGGGTAGTCGGCGAGGTAGTACTCCTCCTTGAGCCCCGGGTACCGGATGAGCTTGGGGGGGCGGATGCCGTACCGGGCGAGCGCCTGCTCGGGGATGGCATCGGGCACCAGCACCCGCGTGGCCAGCCGGCCGTTGGAGTGGTGCATGGCCGCGGCGAACTCGTAGTCGAACATCGTCACCTGCGGGATGCCGGCGAGACGCGCCACCAGGGGCTGGTCCGTGCTGCCGTGCGCCACCGCGAGGTCGAACTTCTCGTTCCTCACCATGCGCGCCAGCTGGGACGACCGCGAGGTCATGGCCCGGGCCTTGCCCATGAGGCCGCCGCCGCCATGTGCCCCCATGGGCCTGTGCGGGATGCCGTACTTGTCGAGCAGGCCGATGGTCTGGGCGAAGTGGCGGGAGGTCACCACCACCTCATGACCGCGTTCCTCCATGCGCCGGATGAGCGGCCGGAAGATGAGGACGTGCGGTGAGTTGGTGCAGTCGACCCAGACCCGCATGGGGCCCTCCCCGGTCGCTAGATGCGCTCGACGGCGCGGCCCACGGCCGCGACGACCTCGTCCACCTGCTCGCGCGTGAGGTTGGGGTGCATGGGCAGCGCGAGCCCGGTGTCGGCCCACTCCTCGGCAACCGGCAGGTCGCCCTTGGTGTAGCCCAGGCCGGAGAACACCGGCTGCAGGTGCATGGGGATGCCGTAGTAGACGACCGCGCCGATGCCATCCTCCACCAGCAGCTCGCGAAGGCGGTCGCGCTGCGGGTGCCGCACCACGTACAGGTGGTAGATGTGGCGCACGCCGTCGCGCTCCTCCGGGAGCGTCACGTACTGGCCGAGGCCCGCCTCGCGGTACCAGTCGGCCACCTGGCGTCGACGGTTGTTCCAGTCGTCCACGTGCGGCAGGAAGATGTTGACGGCCGCCGCCTGGATCTCGTCGAGGCGCGAGTTGTAGCCCACCTCGGTGAATGTCTGCTTGTCCTCCGACCCGTGGAAGCGCAGGCGCTTGACCATGGCGCCCAGGTCGGGGTCGCTGCACACCACCATGCCGCCGTCACCGATGCCGGGGAAGTTCTTGGTAGGGAAGAACGAGATGGTGGCGATGTCGCCCATGGTGCCCACGGCCCACTCGCCATCCGCCGACCCGAACGCCTGGGCGGCGTCCTCGATGACCGACAGCCCGTTCTCGGCCGCGGTGGTAAGGATCGGCGTCATCGAGGCCGCGTGCCCGAAGATGTGCACGGGGATGATGGCCTTGGTGCGCTCGGTGACCTTCTCCTCGATGAGGTCGGGGTTGAGGCAGGCGCCCACCGGCTCGACGTCGACGA